>JAQVBK010000036.1 GCA_028690365.1 Candidatus Cloacimonadota bacterium | reverse complement strand
GGGATAATTGCCGATTGTCCGTTGTTTACTATTTCTAACTCAATTTTCCCACACAAGTAATCATTTGCCATGATGTCTCCTTGATTATAGAATCATTAATTAAGTGATTTTTTCTTGTAAATAAACTTTTTTATTCTTGAATTTGTCAAGGATATATTATAAATGATAAGTGTGAATGACGAAACAGATAAAGAAATGTTTGACTTTGACGTGTAAAATAACTAATTGTCACCCATAACTAAATGTACATAGGGAGGTATTGTGGAAAAGAAAATGGGAATCAGTGATTTCATTAATTTCGGTATGGAAAATGCCAAAAGGTATTTTCTTAAATTTCTGGGGAGTGTAATTCTTTGTTTTGTTGCTCTGATCATCCTTGCTGTTATAGGCTACAAAATTAATGAAGCGATCGGGTTCATTTTAACAATGCTTGGAAGTATTTGCATCTCTATTGGATTTGTCCAAAATGTGCTCAATCTGGCAAAGAATGAACCATACGATTTTAAAGCATTCATGCCACAACCGGGAGTATTTCTTAACTATCTACTGGCAATGATAATTGTTAACGTTATTGTTTTTATCGGTTTATTATTGTTTGTAATCCCTGGAATAATTCTGGGATTGATGTTCAGTATGGTTCCTTTTCTCATTCTGGATCAGAAAATGGGAGCAATGGAAGCAATTAAAGAAAGTATGAATCTCACAAAAGGTCACAAGATGGACATCTTCTTTGGTTATTTTATTTCAAATCTACTAATCAGTGTTATTTCAATATTTGTAATTACTCTTGTATTTACTATTCCAATGTCATTCTTTGTTACTTCATATCCTTATCTCAGGCTTTCGGGAAAGCTTGAGCCTACAGAATAACAGCATTATATCACATTTATAAAGCCGCTTTGAAAAAGCGGTTTTTTTTATAAAAAAAATTTGCATTCCATTAAAAGCGTATTACCATTTTAGTGTTACAGTAAACCATAACACTAAGGTGGTGAATTATGAAAAGATTTGATGACACCATACCGATTTATCTGCAATTGCGGACGGAGATAGAAAAAGCTATCATTACCGGCGCAATTCCGGAGGGAGAGGCAATTCCTTCTATCAGGAAAATTGCCCAAGATTATATGTTGAATCCCCAGACAGTAGCCAATGCTTTAACTGAACTTGTTAATGAGGATATCATCTTTAAAAAAAGAGGTTTGGGTTTTTTTGTTCAAACCAATGCCAGAGAAAAACTTAAAGAACAGAAACTCCAGATTTATCGAGAAACCGAACTTAGAGAAGTTTTGAAGAAAGGTAAATCTCTCGGAGTAAAAAAACAGGAAATCAAGACCATTGTAGATGATGTATTTGGAGAGTATTCATCTGAGGACTTAAAAAAAAATCGCGATAATGTTCTGGAAGTCGTAGATGATGTATTTCTAACAGAAAAAGTTAAAGGAGACAATTATGAATCTGATGGAAATTAAAAATCTGACAAAATTATACGGTAAATTCAAGGCTTTGGATGATGTAAATCTGGAAATCCCCAGAGGTAGGATAATTGGACTGCTTGGTAAAAATGGTGCAGGAAAGTCTACTCTGATGAGAAGTATGCTGGGATTACTGAATTTTGAAGGTAATATCCGTTATAAAAATCTTCAGATAACACATTCAAACTACCGTGTTTTCGAGAATATCGCTTTCATTCCTGATGTAAGTGGTCTTGATGACAGATTAACGGTTAAACAGACTATTGATTTTGTTTCAGCAGTCAATCCGGCCTGGTTGAATACTACAGCCTACAATCTATTGGAAAAGAGTAATCTCCCCTTAAAACAGAAAGTCGGCAAATTATCAAAGGGAATGAAAACTAAGTTATATCTGCTGGTTACGTTATCATTAGATGTCGATTTTCTTATACTTGATGAACCCACCATAGGTTTGGATATTGCGTTCCGAAAAGAATTTTTTAACACAATTCTGGGAGAGTTCTTTGATGAATCAAAAACAATACTGATCTCAACTCATCAGGTTGAAGAAGTTGAGAGTATTTTACAGGATATCATTTTCATACACGAAGGGAAGATAATTCTGTACGAAGATATCGAAACTCTCAAAGACAAATACAATCAAATCACTGTTCCGGTGGAGCAGAGAAATGAATTGCTCAGTAATAATCCTAGATTAGTTACATATTCATTGGGGAATATCAGCGCAATAGTTGATAGTGAGGTTAAAATTGAGGGTGCAACCTACAAAAGACCTCAGCTATCAGATTTGTTCCTGGCTGAATTAGGAGGAAAAAATGAATAGATTTTGGGGATTGCTAAAAAAAGATCTGATAATCAACAAGAATACTCTGCTGGTTCCGGTATGGATAGCTCTGGCAAGTTACTTGATTGCAGTAATAACCATTGTTGCCGCTTATATCAGAAATGATATCAATATCAATTTAGCTGAAATACCGACTGAGTTGACTTCTGATTCTCTTGGATATTTGATAAACAACTTTAGTGTTGTATTTCAAGGCACTATAGCAATATTAATAATTATAGGATTAGCCGGATCGGCTCTCAACGGAGATTCTAAAAGCAAATGTGAAGTTTTCTACAGAACCCAGCCCATGTCTGTCTGGTCAATTGCGTTAGCAAAGTACATTTCTTCGATATTTGCAGCTCTGGCTGTGGCGTTCTTAATAATGTTGTTTAATTACACTGTAACAACCGGTTTATTTTCATTCTATATAGATATCTCCTGGAGCTACGGTTTTTTGGGACTACTTCAGAATTTTCTCAATTTTTCAATAGCGGGAATTCTGGTAGGTGGTTTTGCGTTTCTGTGTTCAGGTATTTTTAAAGATAAGGCTTTTCTGAAAGGTTTCATGGTGATTCTGCTGATAGGTGTATTTACTGCATTGGTTAATTATATTTTTGGGTGGAAGATTCCATCACTGTTTGCTATGATTGCAAAATTCATCTTTAGTGGAGTACAAGCTATGGAAGCATTGAATCAAATGAATGATGTAAATTTTATTTACGTGTTAATAAATGAAAACTGGAAACAGATTTTCGGGTTTGAAAGTTTCCTGAAGATTTTATTCTCAGGACTGTTCTTTGTTGTAGGTACATTTTTATACAAAAAGAAAGAGATATAATGGAGGAAAAGATGAAAAAAATATTTTTATTGGTACTCAGCCTTGTAATTACAGGCTCAATGTTTGCCCAGCAATATCCTTTAATTGATCTTCCTGTAGCCAACACTGACGGATTTATGGCAGCTAAGGTAAATCCGGCGGCATTAAGCTTTGATGAATCCGATGATATTGGATTTATGGTTGAATATGATGAAGATGGATTGATTGACAGTCATAGTCTAATCTGTAACTTAAAGGGACTTACTTATGTACATGATTATTACTATGGGAAGAGTTATCACCAACTAGCTTCATCAGTTAAACTGATCAACAACGTTTATTTTGGAACGTCATTCTATTGGAATAATGATAAATTCAAAAAAGGAAACTATGACTTATCACTTCTTCTCCGTCCGGCTGACTTCATTTCCTTTGGAGCAATAGCCAGAGATATTGAACATGATAATCCTGATTATAGATTTGGTGTTGCAATGAGACCATTTTTTTTCAATGATTTTACTCATCGTATTACTTTGTCAGCCGATTTTAACTATAAAAAACCGGATAACAAGTATGAGATGGAAAAACCAATCTTGGGAATACAGACACAAGTATTCGATGGAATTTCTGTTAACGGCAGTTATAATCTTGAGGATGAAACAATCGGGATGAATCTTGGAGTTGCATTATGCAGCGTGTTAAGCGGTTCCCTGTTCAATACAAACAAAGATGTTGATTACAAGAAAGGCACAGCATATGTTGCTTTTTCTGGTCGTCATTTCAGATCGGTGTTTGAACCACAAAATAAGAATTTTCAAAAATATGCTATGCCTAAAGAGGTTGTGGAACAACGCTCTGGTACCAAAATCGGACCTTTTACCATTGTATCTCCAAAAGGAAAAACTCTACCTAAACTTCTTGAAGAGATTAAGAAAATGAAGGATGATGACAGAATCAATGGCTTAGTTATTCAATCAGGTAATTTTTCTACTACTTTTGCCAACATGATGGAGTTGAGAGATGCTTTTCTTGATTTTAAAGCAAGCGGGAAAAAGATTATTTTTTACTACGACAATATTGGAAATTCAAATTATGCTTTTGCAGCTTCCATTGCAGACAAAATTTATCTGAATCCTCTTGGTGAGGTAGATTTACGGGGAATATCAGCGTCATCACCTTATCTGAAGACATTGTTGGATACTCTGGGAATAGATTTTACAAATTTCAGAAGTCATCCATATAAGACAGCCGGAAATATGTTTGCTGAAACCGAGATGACACCGGAAGAACGCGAGGCTCTGGACTTCTTGCTGGAAGGAATCTATACTGAACTAAAAGACATGATAGTTTCCGGAAGAAGCGGGAAATTGAACGGTTCTATTGAGGAAATTATCGATAATGGTCCGTATATGATTGGCAGAAAAGCTCTTGATGCAGGACTAATTGATGGACTGGTAAACCAGGATGAAGTTGAGGATCTACTTACAGAAGAGTATAAAATCAACAAAATTGCCGGTATCGATAAGAGAGAAAGACCAAGAATTGACTGGAGTGATGCAGGGAAAGATAAAATTGCCGTTATTTACGCTACCGGAAATATCCACATGGGAAAAGGCATCCACGGTAAATCAATTGGTTCGGAAACAACTGCAAAACTCATCAGACAAGCCAGAGAAGACAAAAGTGTTAAGGGTATTGTTTTGAGAGTGGATAGTGGTGGTGGTTCAGCTCTTGCTTCTGATATTATTGCCAGAGAAGTGATGCTTTGTAAAGATGGGAAAAATAGAAAACCTGTTGTTGTCTCAATGGGTGGAGTGGCTGCTTCCGGTGGATACTATATTTCTGCCCATGCTACTAAAATAGTTGCCCAACCAGCGACAATTACGGGGTCAATTGGTGTTATCAGCATGATTCCTTCCTTTGAAAGATTATTCAAAAAGATTCATATAAATTGGTCGACAGTGAAAAAGGGTGAACATTCTGACTTCATGTCCACAAAAAGAAAATTGACTCAGGATGAATACGACATGATTAGCGAATCAGTCGAAAATATCTATGACGTTTTCATCGATGTTGTTGCAAAAGGTAGGGGAATGAACAAAGATAAGGTTCATCAATATGCTCAGGGCAGAGTCTGGACCGGAAAACAGGCTTATGAAATTGGACTTGTTGATGAATTGGGCGGATTGGATACTGCTATAAATATTGCCAAAGAAGAAGCAAGGATTAAACGAGAGATTGAAATAGTTGATTATTTGCCTCAGAATAAGTTGGAAATCAAAGCAGATTTGGGACCATTATCATATCAAAATGCAATGGAAACACTGCCGGACGACATTAAGGCAATTCTGGAAATGAAAGAAATACTTGATACGTATCAGAATGAAAAAGCTCTGTATCTGTTGCCGTATCGCCTGAATATTGCAGACTAAATCTGATTTTACAAAGGAGTCACTAATGAGAATAACTCTTATTATAAGCTGTCTGTTGCTGATGATTCTGCTAACAGCCTGTTCTTTCGAAGTTAGATCAGCAAAAGAGTTTTCGGAAGAAGAAATACTAAAAAAGAACTGGCATGTGAAAGCTGAAGAGAACAATACCGGAAAAGCTTCTATTTATATGGGAGCTGGTGATTTGTTTATTTCTTCTACTTCAGAAAATTTCATTTCTGCAGATTTTCGGTTTACTTCCACAAAGATGGAACCTTTCTATAATTTGGAAAATAAGGATGAATATTCTGTGTTAAATATCTGGCAAGGTGAAGAAACAAAGTCCAATATTGCAGAAACAGAAGGAAACGGACTGAAGATTTCGCTAAAGGATGAAGAAGAAAAGAAAAATTTCAAAGTTGATCTCGATTTTGATGTAAAAAAACCTAAAAAAGATCTTGGATTCAATGAGTGGAAAATAAGTTTACATCAGTCGTTGATTCAGGAATTGAATGTTGCACAGGGATTTGGAAAGGCAACCATTGATTTGAGAAAAATGGACCTGAGGCAAGCTGATATTGAAACAGGGATGGGGAAAAGTGAACTCTATCTCGATGGAAACCAAACTGACAGTCTGATAGTTAATATCAACACGGGTGTTGGAAGTCTGGATATTTATCTGCCATCCAACATTAATGCTGAAATTGAAGTTAATAAAGGCATAGGAACTTTTAGTTCAGGTGGATTTAAAAAACAGGACTCAATCTACTACAATCCAAAAGCTGATGAAAACAAATCTCCGCTGAAAATTATCTGTAACATAGGTGTGGGGAAAGTAAAAATTCATCATTATGACAGCGTTTAAACAACTCAATTTATGAAATAAAAAACAGCTTCCAATTTTGGAAGCTGTTTTTGTTTATAGAAGTTTTAGTCTATTAACAAAAGCTTGTTTACTCTATTGTAGTTGTCAGTTCTCAGCCGATAAAAATAAATGCCGGTACTACATTTTTGACCACAATTATCTTCTCCCTGCCAGGGGATTTCATAAAAACCTGCAGGCTTGGTTTCGTTTATCAAAGTCCTGACTTTTTTCCCTTTAATGTCAAAAATCTCCAACTCGACACTGCTCTCTTTTGCCAGTACAAAGCAAAATCTGGTAATGCCGGGATTTCCATTTTTTTGTCTCATTTGAGAATCTGAGAAACTAAAAGGATTGGGATAATTTCCCAGTAGTTGGGTAGATTCAGGAATAGGTGATGTACCTTCATCGTCCTCTTCAATTTGGAAGAAAACCGTTATCGGACCAAAAAATTGGGATGTAATATCGTTATCAACTGATTCCAGCCAGTAATAGTAAGTAGTTTCCGGTAAAGCATTTTCATCAGTAAAACTGTAAACAGAACCCTGTGAAGAAATTCCGTTAGCATTGATAATGCCGAAATTAAGACTGAAAACAGGAATTAACGGTTCTGTATTACGGTAGACATTGAAACCATAGAGGTCTGTTTCGCTGGAAGTTGCCCAGTTAATGCTGACAAAATTACCGGAAGTTATTGTGTAATCGAAGGATGAAAGTTCCACCGGCAAAGTGTCGTCGTTGCGGGAAGTATAAGAAAGATAAGGCGGTATAATATTATATGGGGGAAGTGGAGAAGGTTCTTCCTCAGAAGTTGTGTAATATCCTCTGGCTTCGGCATCCCAGCAGACGGCTTCTCCCTGAGGTTCATAAGGAATATCCGTCATATTGTAGGGACAAATATAATGAGCTGCGGAAAGAGCTGTCCCGATACTTTGACCGATTGCCCGACTCCAGTAAAAAACGTTATTGTAGGTTCTAATCAGAATTTCTCTGCCATTGAAAGAAATATCTCCTCCGGTTGCACCATGCCATTGTGAGTTTATAGGATTCTGGAATGGTGGAATAGACAGAGTAACACTGCTGGTCATTTCTATTGTTTCTGTAGTTGATTGAGGATAGGGAGCATAGAAAACCTGGTCAGAAGGAGTAGAGCTGTTTCCTTTGGTAACCACATAGATGTCTTTGGTTAAAGGATCAACCATAAGTGTTTCGGCATCATAATTATTGGGTGACGGATATTGGAAAGTTATTGTTTCAATTCCTGTGATAGTTCCCTCGCCCGGTGTTACGACTGGTTCAATAAAACGATAGATATACTTGTCTAAATTATCTCCGTCATTGTCTCCGATATCAGCGAGATAGATATAATGTTCTCCCGGAACAGGACCCGGACCAATGGCAATATCTTCCAGATCACGAATCGCTATGCCTGAGAGAGTATAAGTAGCCACATGTGCGCCGGTGGTACTCATAGCATAAATAGCATTTGCGCCTGAGTCATTGTGAATCCATATAATTCCTGCATTTTTCTGGCTGGCAGCTAAACCGGAAGCTTCAGTGATTATTGCATTGGAAATTAATCCAACTCCAGTTCTGGCATTGAAATCCTGAGCAAACAAAAAACCTGTCATGAAACAAATTGCCAATATAACAGCTATTTTCATCTCTCCTCCTTTTTCCCAAAATATTTTAACATTCAATTATAAGAAAAAACATTTACTTGCTGAAGACATCTTCTCAGCAAATTTTGTCAACCTAAGATTTAAGAATCTGTGAACGAAGCACTTTGTCCTTCCTGATTTTGTTAATTTGTTATAATTGTGATGCGTTACGAAGTTAGCTGAATTCTATATTCCGCTCTATTGATTTTCATAAACTCAGTGATTATTCAAATCTTTATTCGGCAGTGTTCAAATGAGAGTCAAGTCTACATAGCAGAGAGTGAGATAACGTCTGGAAACCTTATATTTGCTCTTGACATATTTCCGCTAAAAAAACACCAAGATTCATCACTTTCAAGGAGAAAAAGTTGCACGAAATCAGAGTTAGCATTGGTACTATTGAGAAGCAGAGAGAAATGACGTATTGTTTGTTACCAAGAATTATTCTGAGACACAACAGATCTAAAACTACCGGAATTTACACTCATAAACATCAAAAGCAATCAAGGGAATTAAGAACCCTTTAGATAATTTGGATTTTTAAAAATGAAAGACAAGTCTACAATAAACTACGATTTTAGGTTATTGTCTACCATTTTCAAATATCTATAACTTAGTTATGTCTACTTGAGAAGCAGACGCTGGTGTCTATGTTGCCCTATTCTATTACACTATTTGACTTATAGTCTTGAAGTGAACTCTGCTAAAATTTAGTAAAATCTCTAAAACAAAATGAATAAATTTAAGGATAAATAAAATGTCAGAAGAACAAAAAAGAATTTTAGAAAGACAATTATGGAGTATCGCAAACTTATTGAGAGGAAAGATAAATCCCGATGATTACCGTGATTATATTCTTGGATTTATTTTTTATAAATATCTAAGCGAAAAACAATACCTATATGCTAACCAACTACTGGAAAGCGAAGAAATCACAGATTATAAAAGGATTGTTGATCCAGAAATAATCGAAGCAATTAAAGAAGAATCTTTGCAAAAACTCGGATACTTCCTTCTACCAAAAGAGCTTTTTTCTGAAATTGCCAGAAAAGGAAACGCAAAAACCGAATCCGAAAGCAATTTCATTCTGGAAGACTTACAAGCCATTATGAATCACATCGAACAAAGTACAATGGGAACTGATTCCGAAGATGATTTTAACGCTTTGTTTGAAGATTTGGACTTGAACTCAACTAAAATCGGGAGAACTGTAAATGCCAGAAATGATATTATTGTCAGCATTTTGACCCGACTTGATGAAATAGATTTTCAACTCGAAGACATTGATTCTGATGTTTTGGGCGATGCTTACGAATATTTAATCGCGAAATTTGCAGCAACAGCAGGAAAATCCGCAGGAGAATTTTATACGCCTCAACAAGTCTCCAAAATTTTGGCCAAAATAGTTACCACAGGTAAGAAAAAGATAAAATCCGTTTATGACCCAACTTGCGGCTCTGGCTCTCTTCTTTTGCGTGTTGCCCGTGAAGTTGATAATGTCGGTGAGTTTTACGGACAAGAACTAAATCGAACAACTTACAACTTAGCCAGAATGAATATGATTTTGCACGATGTCCATTATAGAAAATTTGATATCCGACAAGAAGATACTTTGGAAAACCCTCAACATCTCGATAAACGATTTGAAGCGGTTGTAGCAAATCCTCCTTTCTCCGCACATTGGAAAAGTGACGCAAATCCGCTGAACAGTACGGATGAACGATTTAGCCAATACGGAAGACTTGCCCCAAAAACCAAAGCAGATTACGCCTTTATTACCCATATGATTCACCAACTCGCCGATAACGGAATTATGGCAACGGTCGTTCCGCACGGCGTTCTTTTTCGTGGAGCTGCCGAAGGTGTAATTCGTGAATATCTCATTAAAGAGCTTAATTATTTGGACGCTGTAATTGGTTTGCCTGCCAATATATTTTACGGAACAAGTATTCCCACCTGTATTCTGGTTTTTAAAAAATGCCGTGAATCTGACGACAACATCGTTTTTATTGATGCCAGCGGAGAAAATCACTATATCAAAAACGGAAACCAAAACGAACTGCGTGACGAAGATGTAAACGAAATTGTAGAAACTTACCGAGCCAGAGAAACCAAAGATAAATACTCTTATGTGGCTACATTGGAAGAAATTGCCGAAAACGATTATAACCTCAACATTCCCAGATATGTTGATACTTTTGAAGAAGAACCCGAAGTTGATTTAAATCAAGTTGCCCAAAAACTGAAAACAATTGATCAAAGTCTGGAAGATGTAGATAAAGAAATAGCCGGTTTTTGTAAAGAATTGGGCATTGAAGCACCTTTTGAATTGAAGAAGATGAAAACAAATGAAGACGTTTAATAACAAATATCGTATCGATTCAACCAGATTGAAAGGCTGGGATTACGGTTGGAATGCATCATATTTTGTTACCATTTGTACACATAATAGGGAATATTTTTTTGGTAAAATTGAATCTGGAAAAATTAAATTATCCGAAATTGGAAAAATTGCAGAAAAATATTGGTTTGAAATAACACAGCATTTTCCATTTGTTAAATTGGGTTCATTCGTTGTAATGCCAAATCATATACATGGAATAATCATTATCGATAAAACAAATGTAGAGACGCAAAATGATTTTGTTGTAGAGACGCAGGATAACAATATGGTTGTCGTAGAGACGCAAAATCTTGCGTCTCTACAATTACGATATGGGGAAACCGCAAACCATTTTGGACCACAATCCAAAAATTTGGCATCCATTATTCGCGGTTATAAAATTGGCGTAACCAAAAATGCCCGAATAATTAACCCAAATTTTAAATGGCAACCACGATATTATGACCATATAATCCGTGATGAAAAATCGTTTTATAATATTTCCAATTATATCATAAACAATCCGATTAATTGGCATGAGGATGATTTAAATGAAATGTGTGAACATAAACATTAAAACCCAATATAATTTATTGCAAATTGTAGAGACGCAAGATGTTGCGTCTCTACGGAAATCCTGAAAATGAACATTAAAACACAAAATAATGTTGTTGCAAATTGTGGAGACGCAAGATGTTGCGTCTCTACGGAAATCCTGAAAATGAACATTAAAATGCAAAATGATGATGTGTTTTTTGTAGAGACGCAAAATCTTGCGTCTCTACGATATGAATATGGGGATTAATTAATGGAAAAAATAATGAAAAATAAAAATATACCTCAATTACGATTCCCTGAATTTGATGGGGAATGGGTGGAAAAGAGATTAGGAAAAATTGGTGAATATATTGGAGGAGGAACTCCAGATACATCTAACGAAGAATATTGGCAGGGTGATATTCCGTGGGTTTCAAGCTCCGATATTTACGAAGATTCTATACATAAAATTCAGAAAACAAGGTTTATAACCCCAAAAGCAGTCGAAGAATCTGCAACAAAAATTGTACCCCAAGGTAGCATACTTATGGTTTCCAGAGTTGGAATTGGTAAATTTGCAATTGCAGACGAGGATTTATGCACAAGCCAGGATTTTACAAATTTAGTGACTGACGAAAATGAGATTTTTTTGGGTTATTTTTTTAAATGCAAAGCGAATAGATTTGTAAGTTTAAGTCAGGGAACATCAATTAAAGGATTCACAACAAAAGACATAAAATCTGCAAAATTTAATATCCCATCCCACCCCGAACAAACCCGCATCGCCAATTTCCTCACCGCAGTGGATAAACAAATAAACCTACTCCAAGAGAAAAAAAAGGAATTGGAACAATACAAAAAAGGGGTAATGCAAAAATTGTTTTCCCGGGAAATACGCTTCCAACCCAACCAAACAGAAATTGATGAATATGTAAAAATCGGAAAATTGAAATTGGTAAACGGACAATGGATTTCGCAAGATGATTGCCCGATAATTTTCGATTCTCAATCATCAGCTTTTAAATATAAAGATTGGGAAGAGAAGAGGTTGGGGGAAATAGGTAATTTTCAAACAAGTAGTGTCGATAAACTTTCAAAAGAAGATGAGGAGCAAGTTTATCTTGTGAATTACATGAATGTTTATAGACATGAAAATATTTGTAATTCCAATCGTGAAAATCTACAAGTTGTTACAGCTAAAAAGAATCAAATACAATCATCCGATTTAAAGAAAGGAGATATACTCTTTACACCATCATCAGAAACACCATCTGATATTGGACATTCTGTTGTTATTTTCGAAGATTTAGAAAATACATTGTTTAGTTATCATTTAATGAGATACAGACCAAATGTTAAACTCGATCTTTTATATTCTCATTATTTTTGCAATATTCCATCTGTATTAAGACAGCTTTCAAGTTACGCTACTGGTAGTACGAGATTTACAATTTCCGTTGGGAATTTTTCAAGAGTAAAAGTAAATTTACCTTCAATTGATGAACAGCAAAAAATCGCCAATTTCTTATCTGCCATCGATAAGAAGATAGAAACAACAAATCAGCAGATAGAATCGATGCAGGAATGGAAAAAGGGATTATTACAAAGGATGTTTGTATAATGAAAAAGAAATTACCAAATAGGCAATCCATACGATTAAAAGGATACGATTATTCACAGGCGGGATTGTATTTTATCACAATATGTGTGCAAAATCGCGAATGTTTATTTGGCGAAATACAAAATGGGGAAATGGAATTGAATGATGCAGGAAACCATACCGAAAAATGTTGGATGGAAATACCACAACATTATCCAAATGTGAAATTGCACGATTTCATCATAATGCCAAACCACATCCACGGCATTATTGAAATCGTAGGGGCGAATAATGATTCGCCCATAATTGAAACGGCGAATAATGATTCGCCCATAATTGAAACGGCGAATAATGATTCGCCCATAATTGAAACGGCGAATAATGATTCGTTGGAAATCAATCGGGCGAATAATGATTCGCCCCAACGGTCACCATCAAAAACGGTTGGGGCGATTGTTCGGGGTTTTAAAATTGGTGTTACCAAATGGTTCCGTGACAATAAATCCCATCAATTTCCTGTTGGTAAATCCGTTTGGCAACGCAATTATTGGGAACACATTGTTCGCAACGAAAATGAATATAATCGTATTGCACAATATATTAACGAAAATTCATTGAAATGGGAAAATGATAAATTAAATAATGGTGATGGCAATGTTGTATTGGAAACATCTGCCAATTACGAAAATGAAAATTGGATGATAAAATTATGACAACACAACCTGAGCAGATTTTAGAGAATAATCTTGTAGAACAATTACAAAAATTAGGATATATAAAGGTTATCATCAAAGATGAGAAAGACTTATTGGCAAATTTAAAATCACAGTTGGAGATTCATAATAAAATTGAATTATCCGCCAATGATTTCAAACAAATATTGAATTATATCAATAAAGGAAATATTTTTGAACGAGCCAAAATTCTTCGTGATCGAGTTCCTTTTACCGATGATGATGGAGAGCATAAAACCATTGAGTTATTAATCAGATTCAATGGTGTCAAAATCAATTCCAAGTTACGCAACAAGTTACAATGGAAGGGAAATACAAGAATCGCTATGATGTAACGATTATGATAAACGGATTGCCTTTGGTTCAAATTGAACTAAAACGGAGAGGATTAGAGCTGAAAGAAGCATTTAACCAAACCAATCGTTATGAAAGACATTCCTATTGGGCTGGAAACGGTTTGTTTCAATTTATTCAAATATTTGTCATTAGCAACGGAGTAAACACAAAATATTATGCGAATAGTCCGATAAAAGCGAGAAGTTTCAAACAAACTTTTTATTGGAGCGATGAGAAAAATAAATTAATCACACAACTTTCCAATTTTACAGATGTATTTTTAGAGCCTTGTCATATTTCCAAAATGATAACGAAATATATTGTTCTTCACGAATCAGACAAAATTCTTATGATTCTTCGTCCTTATCAATATTATGCGGTGGAAGCCATTATTGAAAGAGTAAAAAACACCAGAGATTTTGGTTACATTTGGCATACAACCGGTTCGGGAAAAACGCTCACTTCATTTAAAGCAGCTCAAATTCTTACCAATTTTCCAAAAGTTCATAAAGTTGTTTTTGTGGTCGATCGCCGAGATTTGGATTATCAAACAACCAAAGAGTTTAATGCTTTCAGTAAAGGGAGTATTGACGGGACAAATAACACGATTGCTTTAGTTAAGCAAATGAGCGGTACTAATAGATTAATCGTTACCACAATTCAGAAACTAAATACCGCTATCAGCAAGAAAAAGTATTTGGAAAAAATGGAAGCATTAAAAGAGAAAAGAATTGTTTTTATTTTTGATGAATGTCATCGCTCACAATTTGGTAAAACCCACGAAGATATAAAGAAATTTTTTACCGGCAGTCAGATGTTTGGATTTACGGGAACGCCGATTTTCGAAAAAAATGCCGGCACGAATGAATATGGGAAACGGACAACAACTATGTTGTTTAACAAAGATTTGCATAAATATGTGATTACCGATGCAATCCGAGATGAAAATGTGTTAAAATTTTCTGTGGAATATATCAGTACCTTCAAAAAGAAAGACAATATTCTTGATATTAATGTGGAAGCTATTGATGAAGTGGAAGTAATGAACGCTCCGAAAAGACTGGAAAATATTGTAGATTATATCATTACAAATCATAATCGTAAAACACACAGCAGAGAATTTACAGCTATTTTTGCAGTTTCAAGCGTTGATACTCTGATTGAGTATTACAAATTGTTTCATCAGAAAAAAGAAGCAGGCGAGCATAACTTACGAATTGCTTCAATTTTTTCTTATCAGGCAAATGAAGATGATAAAGATGCTGTCGGAAATGCTTTTATTGATGATGAACTTGATACATTCGAATTAGATAAAGTCGCTGAGCCTCAAGTGAAATATAATAGCCAGCATTCAAGAAATTCTCTCGAAGAATTTATTGGTCATTACAATAGCCAATTTAGTACAAACTACACAACCAAAGATAGTCGGAGTTTTTATAATTATTACAACGATATAGCAAAGCGTGTTAAGCATAAACAAATTGATATTTTATTAGTTGTAAATATGTTTTTAACAGGATTTGACAGTAAGACATTGAATACGCTTTATGTTGATAAGAACTTAAGATATCACGGATTAATTCAAGCCTTTTCCCGAACAAACAGAATATTAAATGAATTAAAATCACAAGGAAATATTGTTTGTTTTCGTAATCTAAAAAACGCAACCGATGAGGCAATTTCATTATTTGCCAATGTCAGTGCTAAAGATGAAATTATAATTCAGCCTTATGAAAACTATGTCGTTCAATTCAATCAGGCTTTTATATCGTTATTACAAATAACTCCAACCGTTAATAGCGTAAATGATTTACAGGATGAAGAGAAAGGATTGGAATTTATAAAGGCATTTAGGGAGTTGATGCGAATAAAAAACGTATTAATAACATTTACAGAATTTGATTTTAATGATTTATCAATGAGCGAACAGAGTTTTGAAGATTACAAAAGTAAATATCTCGACCTTTATGACAAAGCAAAATCAGCTCACCAAAAAGAAAAGATATCAATCTTAGAGGATATTGATTTTGAATTGGAATTGATACACAGAGATGAAATTAATGTAGCATATATATTACGGTTACTTGCTAAATTAAAAGATTCATCAGCAGAAGAACAGGAAAAACAGAAGAAAGCTATTCTGGAAATTATGTCAGGCGATACTCAATTGCGAAGTAAACGTGAGTTGATAGAAAAATTTATAAACGAAAACCTGCCGTTTATTCAAGATTCAGATGATATTCCTGAAAAATTTGAAGAATTTTGGCAGAAGGAACAAGAGCTTGCAATAGAAAATTTATGTAAAAAAGAAAATCTTGATTCTGATAAAGTAAGAGAAATTATCGGTAATTATATATTTACTGAGAAGATACCATTAAGAGATGAGATTATAGAAATCATGCACAATAAACCGAAGTTAAAAGAAAGAAAAAAAACTGCAGAACGAATTATTGAAAAAATATTAAAATATGTTGAGACTTTTATTAGTGGCTTTCAGATTTTTTGATTCTTTTAAAAGCAAATGGGATAACAATGCCCTCCGTGCTTTGCAGGCAGATCTGACAGTTCACCAACATCACGTCCGTCCCGTTGTGTGCAACCATATTAGAAAAAAGGAGCTAAAAAATTATGCAAAAATACTGTTGTCTAATTATTTGTATTCTAGGATTTTCGCATGCAATTTTTGCCCAAACGCAAGGTATTGAAGAAAATTCTTATGAAGTGTACCTGAGTAAACAAAAGGAATTAAATCAATCATTATCAACTTTTTTTTATGGTAATTTTTTCAAAATGTACTCATCGAATGAAGAGGAATTTATTAGTATAATTGACTCTTTGAAAAATGGTTATATTGACCTATTGGAAAAGTTCGAGAATGATAATCCTGATTTTAATGAATCTATAATTTTAAAAGAATCGAAAGAAATTCAATACTCATTCGACAAACTCTTACTGGAATACCCATATTATCACGAGAGATTTACAGGGCAAAAGATTGCAATTAACAAAAGGCTTGAGAGCAATTATTCAGATTTTAATAATCCAGAATTACTTTGCATTGAAACGTATGTTGAATACCTCAAAGCCTTTCTGTATATGCAATCAAATATAGAATTACAAAAAGAAAAATATAAAGGCTTCGATAATCAACAGTTAAACGCTACATTAAATTTAATAGATAACTATTTCTCAAATCAGGAGGTAGTGGATTATTTCAAATATTATTACCTGAACCATCATATTGATAATTTTGGAATAAAAAACATAGAAAACCTGTATGAAAATTTCATTATCAGCTGTAAAGACACCTCTTACGTTAATAAAATACAAGAGTTTTATACTGAAGAATTAAATGGCAGAAAAAATCATTTGATTAAAACATACAAAACGGTTGATAACTATAGTTTGGATATTCATTTGTTTTTACCTGAAAATGTTAATTTACAGGGAAAGAGCCCTGTAATTGTGTACTTTAGCGGAGGGAGTTGGTCTGAAGGTAAACCCGACTGGAATTTTTATGCCTGCCAAAGTTACGCTAAAAAAGGTTGGATTGGAGTAACCGTTGAATATAGACTGGCAGACAGACACGGTACACTTCCTTTCGAGGCAGTAATGGACGCAAAATCTGCAATACGATGGCTAAGAGAAAATGCTGACGAATATAATATTGACCCTGATAAAATTATTGCATCTGGCAATAGTGCTGGTGGACATTTAGTTCTTGCAACAGCGTTGGTTGAAAATTGGAATGAGAAAACTGACAACTTGAATTTTAGCTGTGTTCCAAATGTACTATTGGTTAACTCAGGAGTTTACGATTTAACAGATGAGGATTCTTGGATTCGTGCAGGTTTGAAAAGAAGAAATCAAGATGAAAATCTTGTAAATGAAATTTCTCCAAACTATTTAGCCCCAAGAAAACTGCCACCAACACTATTAATTCACGGAACGAATGACAGAAATGTTGATTTTTCAACAGCGGAAGAATTTGTAGATAAAATGAAAATACAAGGGAATGATATAGTTTTTAAGCCATTGGAGGGTGCAGGACATTTTATTTGGTGGGGTCAATATGGTAAACAAGTTGCTGAAATCAGAGAAAACTATTTGAAGGGAATTGGATATGAATGAAGCACGGTTGCAACAGGCGGCATAAGTCATTAAGGTTTAAGCGGTTAAATCAATCGTACTGACTCGCATCGGCATTTGTGTCGGCAGATAGGAAAGAAGCCCGCAAACGGCAACATTCTATACTGCCAACCATTGAACTAAGCTGCATAGCGACAGAATAGAACTCCCACAAAAAATGAGAGGCAAAGCGAAAAAGAGAATCTCTCTCGGATGCTTCGGCATTTTAGAGATAATACATTACCACAATATTCTGCAGCAATTTATACAGCAACTAACAGATAGCAGTAGATGTGTTTCTTTTGTAAAAAAATCAAATTCACTCTTGACATATTTCTGACCATAAAAAATCTAATATCATCATTTTGAAGGAGGAAATTTTGCTGAAAAAAGCGGTCAATTTGGGTGATATTACGAGACAGAGGAAAAAGGTATACAATCTGTCCGCGGATTTCATTCATAGACACAACAGCTCTAAAACATTTGAAATTTACACTCACTCATCTACTCAAGCTATTGGATTGGTCAGGAGTCCCCTGGATGCCCCGGACATCTGATCGCACATTCGTAATACATCCCCATATGGCAGAATATACGAAAGTTTGTTTCGCAATACTTCCTTATCTGGCAGGATATGCGAATGTTTACTAAGTACAGAAATACTCGCAATCTGGCGAGTAGCCAAACGTTATGGGCAACCCTAAAAAGACAGACAACGATATGAAAATATTTACAATGAAACAAAACTTGATTATTATACTGACTTTTTTTATTTCAGTCAATCTTTATTCTCAGAATTTAGACATTGA
>JAQVBK010000035.1 GCA_028690365.1 Candidatus Cloacimonadota bacterium | reverse complement strand
TCTCTTGCCGGGGCAAAAGCAATGACTGCTACCAGCGGTCCGGGGTTCTCCCTCATGCAAGAAGGAATAGGTTTCGCCAAGATTACTGAAACCCCTTGTGTTATTGTAAATGTAATGCGAGGCGGACCAAGCACAGGACTTCCTACAAAGCCTTCTCAAGGAGATATTATGCAATCTCGTTGGGGATCACATGGTGATTCTCCGGCTATTGTCCTATACCCACATACAGTTAGAGAGATTTATGAACTCACAATTAGAGCTTTGAATTTGGCAGAAAAATATCGTTCTTGCGTTGTCCTGCTGCTTGATGAAGTTATCGGACACATGAGAGAATCTATAAATTTACCGGATTTATCAAAGGTAAGAATTATAAATAGAATTGAACCTACCGTTCCACCTGAATGGTATAAGCATTATGATGAGAACCAAAAATATCTGTCTCCTCTGGCAAGTTATGGAGAAGGATATAGGTTCCATGTTACAGGTTTGGCTCATGATCCTCTTGGTTTTCCAACCAATAATCCAAAAGAAATTTATGATATGATGTATCGCTTGAAAAAGAAGATTACCCACAACATCAGAGATCTTGTACAGATTGAAAAATACAGAATGGATGGTGCCAATATTGCAATCTTTGCTGCCGGAGTAGTAGCCCGAGCCGCAAAAAAAGCCGTAGAAATGGCTAGAAAAGATGGCATTAATGCCGGTCTTTTGAGACCACTAACTATATGGCCATTCCCTGATGATGCTGTAATTAAAATGTTGAAAAATGTTGATACAGTAATTGTTCCTGAACTTAATCAAGGACAGCTTATTCACGAAATCGAAAGATTGGCTAAAGATAAAGAAGACGGTCGCGTAATCCCTATTCAAAAATTCAACGGCAGTCTCATATCACCAGCCGATATTTACAAAAAAATCAAGGAGGTTGTATAATGGCAAACATACCTCAAAAAACCATTCATAAATACCTGAGACATAATAAAAAATTCCCGCATGTCTGGTGCGCCGGATGTAGCAATGGAATAGTTCTGGGTACTATAATCCGAGCAATAGACGATTTAAAACTGGAACGTGATGATATTGTTATGGTCAGCGGAATCGGTTGTTCCAGCAGAATGCCGGTTTACGTAGACTTTAATACCCTTCACTCATTACACGGACGCGCAATACCCTTTGCCACCGGGATAAAAATGCACAAACCTGACCTTAAAGTTATCGTGGTTACAGGCGATGGTGATGCAACGGCAATTGGTGGCAATCACTTTATACACGCCGCTCGCAGAAACATTGATATTACAGTCATTCTGGTAAATAATCTTATCTATGGAATGACCGGTGGACAATACTCGCCAACAACTCCTACCGGAGCACTGGCTACAACAACTCCCTACGGGAATATTGATCCGGTATTCGACATCTGCGATCTTGCAATTGGTGCCGGCGCAACTTTTGTTGCCAGAACCACTGCCTTTCATGTTACTGAAGCCCAGACGATTATTAAAGAAGCTATTCAGCATAAAGGTTTCTCTATAGTCAATTATATGAGCGCTTGTCCGGTAATCTACGGAAGACTCAACAAATCAGGTGGAGCTCCGGAAATGATGAAACAATTGAGAGACAATTCAATACCTCTACAGGCATATGAAAAGTTACCTCCAGAAAAAAGAGACGGCAAATTATTGCGGGGAATCATTAAAAACATTACCAGACCTGAGTATACTGAAGAGTATGGGAAAATCAAAAAAAGATTTCAACAGTCAGTAACTGAGGAGGAAAAGAATGCAGAATAAACTAGAAAAAGGAATTGAAACCAGACTCAGTGGCAGTGGCGGACAAGGATTAATTCTCTCTGGCATCATTATGGCCAAAGCCGCTGTTCTTGACGGTTTAAAGGTTACCCAGACACAAAGCTATGGTCCTGAATCACGTGGTGGAGCTAGTAGAGCTGACGTTATTATTAGCGTTAATGACATCTATTATCCCGAAGCTACACATCTGGATTTTCTGGTTGCTTTGACACAAGAAGCTTGTGACAAATACATCTATGAGCTTAAAGAAAAAGGTATTTTAATAGCCGACAATTCTTTTGTAAAAAATATCTCTGTAATGGGTCCAAGAATATTTGACCTTCCTTTCTCAGATATTGCTATGGAAAAACTTGGTTCCAGGCTGCCTACAAACATTGTAGTTCTTGGATTTTTAGTGGCAATTTCCAAATTAGTTAGCAAAAAATCTCTTGAATCTGCAGTTAAATCATCAGTTAAACCCGCCTATCTTGATCTTAACATGAAGGCACTCTCGCTGGGATTCACTCTTGCAGCTGAAGCATTAAAGGAAATAGATATGCCTCTTAACGGAGGCAGTAAATGATTAAAAATATCAGCCACATAGGTATCGCAGTAAAAGATCTCGATAAAGCGATAGAATTCTATCAGAAATTGGGATTAGAACTCGAAAGCACTGAGGTTGTTGAATCTCAGAAAGTAAAAGTTGCTTTCTTCCCTGTAAACAACACACGCATTGAACTGCTTTCGGCTACAAGCGAAGATAGTCCGATTGCTAAATTCATCGAAAAAAAAGGTGAAGGTATTCAACACATTGCTTTCGCTGTCGATAACTTACCTGAGTCATTGAAACAATCTGAAGAAAAAGGTATTGTTCTGATAGACAAAGAACCAAGACCAGGTGCACACAACGCTCAAATTGCATTTCTTCATCCCAAATCTACCGGCGGCGTATTGGTAGAATTGTGTGAAGAAAAGCACTAGTTAATAAAGGGTAAGATTCAATCTTACCCATTTTTTAAATTATGGAGGTTAAATGGAATCTAATAACCTGTTAGACAAATTAAAACAGATGAGAACCCAGGCAAAAAACGGCGGCGGTGAAAAGAGGATTGCCAATCAACATGAAAAAGGGAAACTAACTGCACGAGAAAGAATAAACTCTCTCCTGGATCCTGATACATTTGAAGAATATGATTCTTTTGCTATGCATCAATGTACAAATTTCGGTATGGATAATGAAAGATATCTTGGTGACGGTGTAGTTACTGGTACCGGAAAAATAGAAGGAAGCACTGTTTATGTTTTTGCTCAGGACTTTACGGTAATTGGCTGGTCACTATCAAAAACGGTAGCCGACAAAATTTGCAAAGTTATGGATATGGCAATGAAAATGGGAGCCCCCATCATCGGATTAAACGATTCAGGCGGAGCCAGAGTTCAAGAAGGCGTGGATGCATTAGCTGGTTACGCTGAAATTTTTCTGCGCAATGTAATGGCTTCAGGGGTTATTCCTCAGATTTCTGCTATCATGGGACCTTGTGCCGGCGGTGCAGTTTACAGTCCTGCTATTACAGATTTCGTTATTATGGACAAAAAAAACAGTTATATGTTTGTAACCGGACCCAAAGTTGTAAAAACTGTTCTGAATGAGGATATTACAACCGAAGATCTGGGCGGTGCTTTGGTGCATTCCAGTAAAAGCGGTGTTTCTCATTTCATTACTGACAGCGAAGAAGAAACCATCCTCATCATAAGAAAATTATTCAGTTATCTTCCTTCCAATAATATGGAAGAGCCTCCTTATGTAGTGCCTACAGATACCGACAACCGATATTGCCCTGTTTTAAATGAACTGGTTCCGGAAAATCCTAACAAACCTTACAATATTTTGGACGTTATCGAATCTATAGTGGACAATGGCGAATTTTTTGAGATTTCCCGAAATTTTGCTCAGAACATTGTGGTTAGCTATGCCAGATTGAATGGTAAGACAATCGGAATCGTTGCCAATCAACCCAAAGTACTTGCCGGAGTTCTTGACATAGATGCTTCAATTAAATCAGCCCGTTTTGTTCGCTTCTGTGACGCTTTCAACATTCCTATTCTGGTTCTGGAAGATGTCCCCGGATTTCTTCCCGGAAAATATCAGGAGCACAATGGCATAATCAGAAATGGTGCAAAATTACTGTATGCATTTGCAGAAGCAACCGTTCCCAAAATTACCGTAATTTTGAGAAAAGCTTATGGCGGAGCTTATTGTGTGATGAATTCCAGACACATGAGAGCTGATTTAGTTTATGCCTGGCCTACAGCACAAATTGCCGTCATGGGACCCAAGGGAGCTGTTGAAATTGTTTTCAGAAAAGAAGCCAAAAATGCAACTAATCATGAAGAATTTGTAAAAGAAAAAGAACAGGAGTATATAGACAAATTTGCAAATCCTTTTAACGCAGCTGAAAAAGGGTACATTGACGGAGTCATTGAACCGGCAGTCACTAGAATAAAATTAATCCGAGCTTTTGAAACTCTGTCTACCAAACGAGACAGCAATCCTCCCAAAAAACATGGTAATATTCCATTATAGGGAGCGATAATGAAAAGATATTTTTTTAGCCTAATCATTGCTGTAATAACCCTGAATTTGCTTGCTGAGAAGCATCTTGAACAAAATAAGAACATATCAGAAGATAAAACCTTAAAGGAAATTTCTTTTATAACTGAAATTCCTGTGAGTAAATTGATTGAGTATACCGGTCTCAGCCGTGATACAGATAGAGATGCCACTCTAAGAACATTGAAACTCAAGAATAGCGATATTCAAAGTGCAATTACTAAATATAATCAGAATAAGACCTTTTTTTTCTCTGGAATAATTATAGTCGGAATGCTGGTTGTTTTCAGCAGTTTACTGATTGTAGGTTTAGTGATAATTCAATTAAAGAAAATTGTAAATCTCTTTGAAAGAAAGAAAAAAACAGTTGAAAATAAAAGCGTAAACGAAACTAAAAGAGTATCAACCGGAAGTTTGGGAGAAGAAGTAATTACTGCAGTATTTACTGCAATTTATCTCTATGAAGCAGAAATAGAAGAAAGAAGAAGACAAAACAGCTTTTTTAAAACATTTACAACTAACTGGAGAGCTCTCAATCATCTCAATATGCCTAATGTAGCACATAAGAACTGCAAGCTGTAAGATAATTAATCGGAGGTCAAATGAAGACTTATAAAATGACTATCAATGGTAAGAATTATGAAGCTAAAATCTTGGAATATATGAATAATGAAGTTAAACTAAAAGTGAATGGAGTTGATTTTATAGTGGAATTAGAAAGAGAACAATCCTCATCTCCTCAACTTGTCAGATCAGAAAGAATTTCTCCGGCTGCAATGAATTCAATGCCGGTTAAACAGGAAACAACTTCAGCCGGAGCTGTTTTAGCACCAATTCCGGGAACAATTCACAGTATAAAAGTTAAAACCGGAGATAAAGTAAACTCAGGAGACACTGTTTTAATTTTAGAAGCTATGAAAATGGAATCAGAAATTGCCGCAACATCATCCGGTACTATTAAGAATATTTTAGTCAATATAGGAGATTCAGTTCAGGAAGGTCAGGCTTTACTGGAGATTGGAGAGTAGCATGGCAGAACTACTTAGTTTCATTAGCACAACCGGTTTTACCCATTTAGAATTGTCATATTTCATAATGATAATAGTGGGTATTTTCTTTGTCTATTTGGGAATAACCCGAGATTTTGAACCTCTTCTACTTGTGCCCATCGGATTCGGAATTATCCTTGGAAATATGCCTGGAACATCCGGGATTTATCATGAAGGCTCTGTAATGAACCTGATTTATTTCGGAGTTAAAAGCGGTCTTTATCCTCCATTGATTTTTCTTGGTATTGGAGCTATGACAGATTTTTCAACTCTGATTGCAAATCCCAAATTAATTTTGCTTGGTGCTGCTGCTCAGTTTGGAATTTTCGCCACTTTCATGGGAGCAATCTTATTAGGATTCAACACATTGGAATCAGGTGCAATCGGCATTATCGGTGGCGCTGATGGTCCTACCTCAATATTCCTTTCTTCCATGCTTGCTCCTCACATGGTTGGTCCTATCGCAATAGCAGCTTATTCTTACATGGCTCTGGTTCCTGTTATCCAGCCTCCAATCATTAAACTTCTAACTTCCAGAAAAGAAAGACTGATTAAGATGAAGACTCCCAGAGTCGTTTCGAAACGAGAAAAGATCATCTTTCCTTTCGTTGGATTCTTAGTCACTGTACTGATAGCTCCCGAAGCATCTGTATTACTGGGAATGCTTTTCTTCGGAAATATTTTAAAAGAATGCGGTGTAACTGACAGATTGGCAAATACTGCCAGAAACGCAATGATAGATATTGTAACAATTCTATTGGGTCTTGCTGTGGGTGCCAGTACTCAGGCCGATGTTTTCCTTAAACTGGACTCTCTCAAAATATTTGGTTTAGGAGCTCTCTCTTTTTGTATTGCTACCGCAGCAGGAGTCGCTTTTGCTAAATTAATGAATATATTCTTGAAGGAAAAGATAAATCCGATGATCGGAGCTTCAGGAGTGTCAGCAGTTCCAAATAGTGCCAGAGTTGTTAACAATCTCGGCAGACAATATGACAAAAGTAACTTCCTGTTAATGCATGCAATGGCTCCAAACGTTGCTGGTGTTATCGGTTCCGCAGTTGCTGCCGGTGTATTATTAGGGATTCTTGGCTAAACAATTATTGCCTGATTTAGAATCAGGCATATTTTAAGTACAAAATCAGGATTATAATTTGAGAAATATAGAAGTAAACAGTCTTGTTACCCCAATTAAAGAAGCATTGATAAGGGTAAATATTGATATAAATCCATCTTTGCTTTCTAAACTAAAATCAACGGAAAAATCAGAGACCAATCCGCTTTCACAAGAGATTTTAAAAACTCTGATAGACAACGCTGAAATCGCTGAATCCAATCGAATTCCATTGTGTCAAGACACTGGTTCTGCAATTTTCTTTATTGAATTAGGTCAGGAGATATGTCTGATTAATGGAGATTTAACCACCACAATTAACAAAGCAGTAGCAGAAGCATATTCTGACGGATACCTAAGAAAATCAATAGTTACTGATCCACTGTTTAGAAGAAACAATACTCTGAATAACACTCCGGCAATAATTCATACAGAAATAGTCAAAGGTGATAAATTAACCATTCATCTTATGCCAAAAGGAGCAGGTTCAGAAAACATGTCGCGTCTTTTCATGCTTAAACCTGCTGATGGAGTTAAAGGATTGAAGAATTGTGTTTTAGAGACCATTGTAAAAGCGGGGGGTAATCCTTGTCCACCTTTAATTGTGGGAATTGGTGTCGGCGGCAATTTTGAAACTACCGCTTTACTGGCTAAAAAAGCACTGTTAAGAGACTTGGATGATCATCATCCGGAACCTATGTACTCAGAACTAGAACAATCACTACTTGAAGAAATTAACTGTCTAAACATTGGGCCAATGGGTTTAGGCGGAAAAACAACTGCACTAGCGGTAAAAATCGAATATTTTCCGTGCCACATTGCCTCACTACCTGTAGCTATAAATCTTCAGTGTCATTCATTCAGACATGCTACAATTGTCTTCTAATACCATAAAAATGAGTTACAAATGAAAGTTTACAAGATTAAGACTCCTTTAGAACAATCAGCTATTTCTGAATTACAAGCCGGAGACAAAGTTCTTATCAGTGGTATAATATATGCAGCGAGAGATGCTGCCCATTCCCGTTTCGATAATCTTATCAAACAAAATTTATCACTACCGGTAGATTTACAAAATCAGATAATTTATTATATGGGACCAACTCCTCCCCCACCCGGTAAAATAATCGGTTCAGCCGGACCAACGACAAGCACTAGAATGGATCAATTCACTCCCGCTCTATTGGATATTGGATTAAAGGGAATGATTGGTAAGGGCGAAAGAACTCAGCCGGTAATTGATTCAATTATAAAAAATAAAGCTGTTTATTTTATTGCTGTTGGCGGAGCCGGAGCACTGTTATCAAAATGTATTACTGAGTGCCAGATTGTCGCATTTGAAGAACTTGGTGCTGAATCTTTGAAAAAATTAACAGTCAAGGATTTCCCTTGTTTTGTTGCAATTGACTCTTATGGAAAAACAATCTGTTGATCTTAACAGATTTAGAATATTATACAGATTCGGAGACCAATCTCAGTCACTACATAAATTGCTAACTGAGAAGAAATTAGTCTGGAATCATGATGTGTTTCCTGCTGATAAAATCGTACTACTCAATCAGATTCATTCAAGTAAAATTATTACCGTCGACAATCAATCAGCCGGGAAGAACATTTTATATACTTCAGATGAGCAGGCGGATGGAATGATTACAAATAAGCCGGAACTTTATCTCGCCATCAAAACTGCTGATTGCGTTCCAGTTTTTCTGTTTGATGAACACAGATTGGTTGTTGCCGCCCTTCATTCAGGCAGAAAAGGCACAGCAGAAAATATCGTTTCAAAAGCCTTGAACATTATGAAATCTGATTTTAATTGCAGCTTGAGTAATGTAAAAGTTGTTTTAGGACCAGCTATTTGTCGAAAACATTATCAGGTAGATTCCGTTTGTTTTGCTGACTTCACTAGCAGAAGTAATTCTACTCAGATTTTTCCTTTTATTGATTTGAGATCTGCCATTAAGTCTCAAATAAAAAATGCAGGAGTACTTGACGAAAACATAAGGGTTTCAGAGATATGCACTCATGAAAATGCCGATTATTTTTCATACCGCAGAAATAAAACTGAAGAAAGACAGATTTCTATCATTGGAATCAAAGGCAGGTAAAAGATGGAACATCAGCAAAGAGTTTTCACAAATGAACAAGAGACTCTGATTCTTGAGATTGAAGAAGACTTCTTCTCAGCATATCTCACTATCAAAGAAACAGACTCTTTCATCAATGAAAAAGACTTGCAGAATTTGATTAAACAAGCTGAAATAAAACACGGATTTAATTCGGCAGAAAGTTTTATACAAAAGAATTCAACTCCCAAAGATTTTAATATTCCGTTCCCAATAGCTATCGGAGATCGTCCTGTTCAAGCGCAAGTAGAATTTTCTCCTCTTTTTGATCTGACATCTTCATTTGACCCCAAAACATTTGATAACGACTTTTCTAAACTGACAAATTTCATCTCCATAAAAGCAGAAGAACCTCTGGCACATCTCTTTGTTTCCAAACCCGGAAAGCAGGGAATTAACGTTTTCTCCGAAAAAGTTGGTGATGAACTATCAGAAAGCGAAGTTCTGGAAAAATATCTTGGAGAAAATGTTTACTATTCAAGTGAACGTAGTCAAATTATGTCATCCAGCTCAGGATATCCTTATGTTGACGAAGAAAATCGAATGTGCGTAAAAACAGACTTCACAATCGATGGAAACCTTGATTTAAACAGTGATAGTTTTTACTTAAAAGGTAATCTGTTGGTAAATGGAAACATACAAGATAAAATTAAACTGAAAGTCGATGGGAATCTCACCGTTAATGGTGATATCAATGATGCTGAAATCGAAGTAAATGGTTATGTAAAAATCAACGGCGATATTCTTAATTGTAAAAAAAGTAGTATCAGGGTTGATGGCAATATCGAATTTGAGACCGCAGAAAACTCAAAGATCATCTGCTCAAATGAAATAAAATTCACAGGAATCTCACAATTCTCCAGCTTAATTGCCGGGAAAAACATTATTGGCAGTGGAGATAGTACTGCAATTATCGGTGGACTTGCTCAAAGTGGAGAAAACATCGAAGTCGCAGTTATTGGCAGTTCCAATGCAGTCGGTACTGAAGTGGAGATTACAATCAGTCCCTACGTAAAAGAACAGATGTTGTTAATTACAAAAAAGTTGATGACTTTGAAATCAAAACCAGCAGTCAACGCTGAAGAGATTAAACATTTGACTGAAATTCAGCAACAGCTGGAAGCTCAATTAGAAAAAGAAATCAACAAGACTATTCTCAGTGAAGACACTACTCCCCGTCACATTCTGGCTTTCAAAAAAATCTATGGAGGAACTTACCTGAGAATTCTAAAAAGATCTCAGACTATTCTGGAAGAAATTAATCGTGTTTCCTTCTCACTTTCAGAAGGAGAACTAATTGCAGACAAATATTAACGAGATAAAATTGATCTAAAATGATATAACCCACAGATTTGGAGAAAAAATGGATTACACAAATGAAACAATCAAAAAGCCAAAACGTCGTTATTTCCCCGAGAACTTAAATCTAACGGACTGGAATGAGTTAGAAAAACATTTTCTAACCCTTGTTGAATCACCAATAAATAGCCCTGAAGAATTGATTCAACTTCTAGAAAAATCAGGGGAACTCAATGATATTCTGAGGGAAGAATCTGCTCTCAGATATATTAAAATGACCTGTTTTGCAGATCAGGAAAAGTATGAAAAGGCTTTTAATTCCTTTTACTCTGAAATTATTGCCAAAACTCAGCCGTTCTCTTTTGAATTGGAAAAGAAATTTTATAACAGTCCTTACCGAAAAGAACTCAGTGAAGATAAATTTGCTCACCTGAACAGAATTATTTCCAACAGTATTGAACTTTATCGGGAAGAAAATATTCCATTATTCGTTAAAGAACAGGAGTTGGCATCAAAATACGGGGCTATTAATTCTAAACTTACCGTTAACTACAAAGGTGAAGAGAAAACTCTTTCTCAATTATCTGTATTTTTGAAAAATCAGGACAGAAGTGTGAGAGAGGAAGTATGGTATTTACGGGTCAATAGAATACAAGAAGTATCTGATGAATTGAATGTCCTATTTGATGAGATGAAAGAGATAAGACTACTACAAGCTAAAAATGCAGGTTTTCAAAACTACAGAGATTACAAACATCAATCAATGGGAAGATTCTCCTATACACCCGAAGACATATTTAAGTTCCATGATGCTATAGAAAAACATGTTCTTCCATTCTTAAAAGAAAGAAATGAATATAGAAGAACTAAACTGGGAATTGATACAGTTCGTCCCTGGGATACTTCAGTTGATTTAGATGGGAAAATGCTTAAACCATTCTCTAACATTGAAGAGTTTATAGATAAAGCGTTGAAAATTCTTAACAGAATCAATCCAGAATATGCATTACGTCTCAATAAAATGAAAAACAGCAAACTACTTGATCTGGACAACCGCAAAGGAAAGGCTCCCGGTGGATATAATTATCCTTTGGCAGAAACTGGTGCTCCTTTCATTTTTATGAATGCTGTCGGACTTCACAGAGATGTAGTTACACTTTTACATGAAAGCGGTCATGCTATGCATACTTTTGCCTCTAATCATATAAAAATCGATCCATACAAAGAAACACCCAGTGAAGTAGCCGAATTAGCCTCTATTGCTATGGAATTTATTTCTATGGATTACTGGAGTGAATTCTATCCAGACAAGGATGATCTAAGAAAAGCCAGACTTGAACAACTTGAAGGTTCTCTGTCGTTCCTGCCTTGGTGTATGATTGTAGATGCTTTCCAGCAGTGGATTTATACTAATCCCAATCACACTGCCACTGAGAGACATGCCTATTTTGAATCTTTGATGGACAGATTCGGTTCTGGAGTGGACTGGAGTGGTCTTGAAAATTACAAAAGTTTGATGTGGCTTTTCCAGCTTCATATTTTTGAAGTTCCATTTTACTATATTGAATACGGAATTTCCCAACTCGGGGCTATGGCTATTTATAGAAATTACCGTAAATCAGGAAAGGAAAAAGCATTATCTATGTATGATGATTTCCTAAAACTCGGTTATAGTAAACCCGTTGATAAAATTTATGAGACTGCTGGAATTAAATTCGATTTTAGTGAAGGATACATAAGAGAATTAGTTGATTTCATTAGAGAAGAAATGAATAAATAACAAAAAATCAGGGCTGAATTCTCAGCCCGGTTTTTTCAATTTCACTAGCCTCTTATTGTCTTAATGGCATAAGCCATAGCATCATTTAACATTTTCTCAGGAGGGGTTTTTATTACCTCAGAATCCATTAAAACATTTGTCATTCTTCTGGCATTATTGATATCTTTTTTTACAGTTTGTAGGATAGTGTCGTAATCTATTTCCATTCTTGCTACCCCCTGCTTGATTGCCTGCATTGCCACTGCTGCAGCAACAACCGGAAAGACCTCTATCTCGTCCATGGTGGGGATTATATAATCTTGCCTTAGTCCTCTTTTCACAGCATACTCTGAAAGCGCTTCAGCAGCAACAATCGCCATCTCATCAGTAATTTTTCTGGCTCTCACCAGCAAAGCCCCTTTAAGAATTGCCGGAAATCCCAATGAATTATTAACCTGATTGGGAAAATCACCCCGACCTGTTGCAATAATAAACGCACCTGCTTCTTTAGCTTTGTAAGGATATATCTCTGGAACAGGATTAGCACATGCAAAAACAATGGACTTATCTTTCATAGATTGTATCCATTCTGGCTTAATCGTATCCGGTCCGGGCTGAGATAAAGCTATAAGCACATCTGCATCTTTTAGAGCTGTTTCGATTCCTTCAATCTGATGCGGATTAGTTGCTAAACAGAGTTCCCATTTTCGATAGTATCGCAAATCTGCCTTTACATCCATTCTGTTTTTATGCAACGATCCTTTCGAATCGAAAATGATCATTTTGTCAGGATTTGCTCCTTTTAGCATAAGAATTCTGGCAATTGTGCTATTGGATGCACCTGCTCCAAGAAGTACTATTTTCGTAGCACCAATATCTCTTCCGGTAATCTTAAGGGCACTCAGTAAACCTGCCAGAGTAACGCTTGCCGTACCCTGGGCGTCATCGTGCCAGACAGGAATTTGACACTCTTCCCGTAGAGTATCTAAAACTTTGTAACAATTAGGCTGGGAAATATCCTCCAGATTAATTGCTCCAAAACTGGGTTCAATCATTTTCACAAATTCAATAATCTTATCAGGGTCATTTTTACCTTCTCTATTACGACTATTTACGCATAAGGGAACAGCATCAACTCCTCCAAGATACTTCATGAGAAACGCTTTGCCCTCCATTACTCCGAGACCGCCGGAAGGACCAACATCACCATCTCCCAAAACTCTGGTTGAATCGCTGACTATGGCTACAGTGTTACCTCTGTTCGAAAGTTCAAATGAGGTTGATTCATCGTCTCTGATTGTAGTAGAAACCTGAGACACACCCGGAGTATACCAGACATTAAACCAGTTAAAACCATAAATTCCTGCTTTTGGGGCTGTCTGGATTTTGCCATTATAAAACTTGTGAGCAGATTCTGATAATTTTTTCAGAAAAACTGTTTTTGCTTTAGCGGATTCTTCCTCGCTGAAATCCGCTGGAAACATCTGCTCTATATTAGTTAAGTCTAATTTCATCTATACCTCTTTATCCAAAAATTTTCCGGTAGGAGTCATATCTTCAACAGGCTGATTACCGGTTTTGTAATAATATTTTTTCCTTTCACAACGTTGTGATTTTCCAAATTTATCACAGAACATTTTTGTCCAGCCCGACAAGATATTACTATTTGTATTAAATTTTTTCAAGAAAGTGCAAACGTTATAAAGTTCACATCTGTTTTCGGTTTCATTATTCTTCATTGATTTACAGCTTATAAAATCTATTAACTCTCTGATGTTATATGGTTTATAAAGCAATTGAATTCCTTTGTCATCAATCATTCGCAATTGATCTTCATCCAGTGTATAACCGGTAATCAATCGTGTCTTGATATTTGGTTTCTTTTTCAGAATTTCTTCAAGGAACATAATACCAGAACCATCGCAGAGGTAATAATCCGAGATAACAGTATCGATTTCATCTGCATTATCTTTAAACAAATTTCTTGCATGGATAATATCTGTTGATTCGATAACCTTAAATCCGTAGCTTCTCAGAGCTGAAGCAGTATACTTTCTCACAAATTCATCATCTTCCAACAACAATATTGTTGAGTCTGATTCCAACTCAGAAAATTCTATTTTTTCTGTTAGATTATCAGATTGATGTTCAGAAGATTCAGCAGGTAAATAAACTGTAAATATTGTGCCTTTTCCTCTTTTGCTCTCAATATTAACCCAACCTCCGTGATCCTGAGCTATGCTTAGAACAGTAGTTAATCCCAGTCCCGTATGCTTTTCAACAGAATTACTTGAATAAAACGGTTCAAAAACCTGTTTAATTTCATCTTCAGACATTCCGGCACCGTTATCTTTTACTGTGAGACAAATAAAGCTATCAGTTTTGGCAGAACTGTATATGGCAACTGTTTCTTTGCTTATAGTCAGGCTTTTTGATGAGATTGAGATAACTCCACCCATGGGCATAGTTTCCTTTGCATTCACACTTAAGTTCAGTAGAATTTGTCTGATCATATTCTCATCAGCAAAAACATTGGACAAATCCGGCTGAAGATTTATTTTAAATTCTACATCACTGCCTATCAACCTGATCAGCATTTTCATTGATTTTTCCACGATCTCATTGATAGAGAGCGTTTTTTTCTTCAACTTTGAACGATTGCTAAAAATCAATAATTGGTTTGTCAGTTCTGCAGCTTTTTGAGTAGTACTTAGAATTACCGACAGATACTTATCAAATTCAGGGTCAGTATTACCTTTTTTTTCATTCATCACCTCAGTAGCACTTGTTATCACTGTAAGATAATTGTTGAAATCGTGGGCAATACCTCCGGCAAGTCTTCCCATAGCTTCCATTTTCTGAAAATGAATAAATTTGTTTTCGAGATTTTTTGATTCAGTGATATCCTGAATAATCTCAAAAGTACCCACAAATTCTCCATTTTGATTCAATCTGGGATAGCCAGTTATCAAGAAATTCTTTTTTCTGCCCTGGGAATCAGTATAAACAGTTTCAACGCTTATAGATTCTTTTAATTTATTGTCATACAATTCTTTACTGATTTTTATCTTTTCATCTTCAGCAAAGAAATCGACAAATTTTTTATTAACGATATCTTGATAACTGCTATCAATAATTTTACAGAACGATTGATTTGCCAGAATTATTCTGCCTTCTGCATCAAGAATCACCAATCCTTCCTGTATTCTAGTAAATATATCTTCGAATAATATCTTTTGTTGAATGATGATTCTTTCTTTGTTTACTTTATCATTTATATCAGAGCCAATAAACATAAAGCCTTTTTTCTCACTGCTCAGTGGTTTTACTGTTATGAAAAACCATTTGAGCTTATTCGTTTTGTTGATAATTTTTATTTCTCCGAACCAGAAAAGTGATTCTTCCACTTTAGAGATAACTGTTTCAGGGGGATTATCTTTGCTTGCCCAAATCAAATTAATTTTTTTATCAATAATATCCTGTTTAGTGAACATGAGTTTCTTTTCAAAAGCCTGATTGATGTCATTGATTATTAGATTCTCATCGGTAAATATAATAATTTCATCCAGAGATTCCATCATCTGTGTGTGATTTTTCAACATCTCTCTTAGGTTTTTTTTCTGTATCAATTCTTCATCAAGTTTCTGGTTAGCTTCAATTAATTGTTTTTTTTGAACGCTAACTTCATTTGTAAGTTGTTTTCTGATATTATTCAGCTCATTTTCATTGTACCACTTAGTTGTCATTGCATTAACCAACTGAATAATTTCCTGTGGATGAGCAGGCTTTACGGTAAAAAGCAGTTTATCGGCTGGCGGTATCCTCTTGGCTATCTCAGTAATATCGGTGTCTGAATAAGCAGTAATAAAGGAAATATGAACTTGTTTATCTGTTTTCCTTATTTCTTCGGCAGCCCAGATTCCACCTTTGCCGGGTGGCATAAACACATCAATTAGAATCAGGGCAAACGGATTATTCTCCATAACAGATTTATTGACTATTTTAACTGCTTCTTCTCCCTGAGTGCAAAAAGTAATGTCATATTCAATCTCAATAGATTCTTCAATTTCGTTTTTAAACAATTCCTTTTCCAGATTACTCAATTCTTCATCTTTCTGAGATTTTGCATTTTTCAGAACTCTTTCATAATATCTGTGTAGAGTAATTTCATCATCTGCGATCAATATTCTATATTTTCTCGTCTTACTCATATTGTCCTCATGAATTTCTTCTTGTTATTGTTTAAAAATTTCTACGGTAAAAAAAATCGATAAAACCAAACAATCATCGCATCTGCTAACGCTCAGTCTTCCAGCAATTGTATTCAATGAATTTGCAGTCCAATGTAGATTTGATCTCATACCCGATTTTTCGATTTTATAATCTCTAGTAAAAAGCAGGTTGATTTCTTCATCAGATATGTTGATCTTTTCGTACTTGATTTTAATTTCGACAGATTCTTCATCACAACTCATTTTTGCTGAATCAATTCTTGCATCATAGATATTAACAAAAAAGTTACGTATTGTCGTAATTGCATTTAGCACCGTAATCTTTGGTAGAATTATTACTGCAGAATCCGGTTTATTCTCAATCTCCATTTTATTGTTCAGCAATGAATTAACTTCAAAAAAGAATTTTTCAAAATGAATTTTTTCGTAAATGGGTTTTTGTTGTGATAATTTATCGGTCTCCATAAGGAATGATTCTATCTCAGATTCCAGCTTATTCAGATTTTCTTTAATTTTATTATAATCATCATATCCTTTTGTAACATTTTGTATAAAAAGTTTCAAATATTTGAGATATTTTTCCTTATTCTCTGAATTCGGATTAGCAATTATTTCGTCCAATGCTTTCTGAGGATTCCGTGTATCCATTGAGACAAAAATATCATTAATCAGACTAATCTGGTTAATATAGGATGAAGTTGAGTTCCTGATGTTATGCAAGATTGATCCGGCCATCTCAGATGAGCCATAAACATATGACATTTCTATCAGTTTCTCTCTTACTGTAATGAGTTTTTCCAGAGTCTGATCAAACTCATGTGCCAATACTCCTATTTCATCATTTCGGTTTGCGTAAAGTTTCTCTTGGAGTATTTCTGTTCTGGCAACTTCAACAGTATGTTCTTTCAGTCTATAAAGCGGTCTGATTATCAATGCATTTAAATTGATTGCCAAGAAGAAAAGGGTAATTATCCCAATTAGGAAAAAAGAAACGAGTATTACGAAACTTGTTTTCTTGCCACTATTCATCAAGTCTCTGGAATTTGAAACAGTAAAAAGGTATTTTTGCTCAATTTTCGGGTATTCATTAATAATGAAGGTTTTAATTGTGTCAGGTTTACTTTTGTCGTAGAATACGGTATTGTCGTCATAACTTCTTTTAATAAGTCCCGCACCAAATTCATGAGGATTGAGAAGTTCAACGGAAAAATCCAATTTTATCTGAGTATTAAGCAAATCGAGATATTCATCATTCAGAAGCTTTGCCATGAGAATGATTCCTCTAGATGGACCTGAACCGTCACTGTTAAGTATTGCAGAAACCGCCACAAGCATAATTCCTTTTTCAGTGTTAATCAAGGTAGCAAAACTTTCCTCAATTGTTTCGGGAACAGGCAATTTCAATAGAAAATCATTTACTTCTCTAAAACTTGTTTCTCTCTCTTCTTCTAAATCATAAGCAGCTTGCCAAATAATCCTTGATTTTTTGTCTTTTAAGGCAATAATACTTATTTTATTGTTTTCAAATGTATTAAATCCCAGATTAGACTCTATAAATTCCTTATTACTATCCGCAATAAATCTGTAAGTATCATCCCAAACTGCCCAGTCAGATACAAAAGCTTTCAGATGAAACAGTTCCCTATCCAGCATCTCAACACAACGGATAACATTGTCAAAAGAATCTCTTTCTTCCAACTCGATAAAACCGGGAGTAATAAACCACTCGACAAATAAAAAATCCAGCATTGTAAATATTGTTAAAACAACCAGCAATATAATCGACAGCTTTCTTTGCAGCATAGTTTCCTCTGTTATTCTGTTCCTTGTTCATTATTGCCGGAATTAAATAATTCAATTATGCTTATTTTACTTTTTTCTGCATACTTTTCGGGGTTGTTGATTCGAATAGCTTCAGTGAAATAAATTTTAGCATTTTCCTTTTCGTTCATGTGGTAACTTACCAGAGCGAGGTGATACAACAATTCGCTATTAGTCATATATTCTATTGGGATGCTTCTCAGGATCTCCCATGATTCTTCAATTCTGTCAGTAACAAAATACAACCATGCCAGGCTATCGTGTATATGGTATGCTTCCGGACTCATTTCTATTGCTTTAAGAAGTGCTGTTTCTGCTTTTTCATAATCCCCGCCATATAAAGCAATGTTATAACCATACCAATTCAGCAGATCAATAGATTCGGGATAATCTGCTATTGCTCTGTCGAGAACCGTTGATAACAATTCAATTTCATCAGTTTTATCTAAAATTCCAACAAACAGCAAAAATTCTTCCTCCGAAAAATGGCTGACACTCATAAAAGCTTCGGTGAAGTATTCGCAGGCTGTTTCCAAACTATCTGCCTGAGAAAGAAAGACTGCCATTTGAATTTTAGAGTCAATCTTTGGATCATCAATTTTGTTCAAAATATTTAACGTACTTTCAATTGATTTTGTCAGAAAGAAATTAATCCCGGCAGCTTTTTGTATAAAAAAATTGCTTTTATCGTTATCTAGATCAATTTTTGAGAAATTGCTATTTGCCAGCTCATTGTTGTCAATTACATAATACTCAGAGAGAAGAAGATGGTAAATCTCATCATTAATAGCACTCTGCTTTGCAAGTTCAAGGATTTCCGGAAAAACATTGTAATTTCTTCTGATTTCATTGGAAAGAAATCTTATCAGCATATCAGCATCCTGAAATTTAGTAAGGTATTCAGGAATAATATCCATTACTTTGTTCT
>JAQVBK010000292.1 GCA_028690365.1 Candidatus Cloacimonadota bacterium | reverse complement strand
CACATCCTCTTTCTACCACTTGCTCAAAGCTGATCTTTTCTTCCCCCATTTTATTCCTCCACCAAAGTGATATACATAAGATAATCATGCTCTTGTGTGTTAAAAACTTATCATGGATGTTTCATTAATTATTCAGGAGACTTTATGGAAAAAAAATTATTCATCTGTTTGATACTCCTTATTTTTTACCAACTCTCCTTTGCTTACAAAATATCAGTTAAAGATTTCCCCAACGATGATGGTTCTGCTCAGATTATTACATGGACATCAACTCCGGAATCTTCAGCTTTTGTCAAAGTAAGCAGAATTGAGGAGGATGGAAGTGAACTATTTCTTAACTCTGTTCCGGTAACAAAGAAAAAGATTGTTGATAAAGAAGGTCTAATTTCTGGTCAAAGTTATCGCTACAAAGTCGAGTTTCTCACAGCAGATTCTCTTTTGATAGAAGAATCATGGGGAGAAGGAATTCCGGTTGCTCAATGGTTTAACACAGAAAAAACAGCCCTGCTTATTCTCATGCTAATTCTTTCTGCAGCTATTCTTTATTACATCTTTTCTGCAAAACGCGGTAAAGATTTATACATTAGAAAAATCAGCGGATTAGAAGCAATTGATGAAGCAGTCGGAAGAGCTACTGAACTTGGCAGACCAATTTTGTTTGTACCAGGAACAATGGATCTGGATGATATGCAAACTATTGCCGGACTTACAATTCTAGGAAAGGTTGCACAAAAAGCTGCTGAATACGAAACTGAAATTCTGGTACCAGTCAGTAGATCAATGGTTTTATCTACTGCAAAAGAAATAGTTAAAGAATCTTTCATGAAGGCAGGTAAACCAGATTCTTACAAGTCTGATTCAGTTTTTTATCTAACTGATGATCAATTTGGATTTGTTGCCGGAGTCGATGGAATAATTATGCGACAGAAACCTGCTGCAAATTTTTATTTGGGGACATTTTATGCAGAATCCTTGATTTTGGCTGAAACCGGTTTTGCCAATGGTTCCATACAAACTTCAGGAACCGCAATGCCCAGCCAGCTGCCTTTCTTTATTGCAGCCTGCGATTATACCCTTATTGGAGAAGAACTATTTGCCGCTTCAGCTTATCTATCCAAAGAACCTAATCAACTCGGAAGTTTAAAAGGTCAGGATTTTGGTAAGGCTCTATTCGTTGTAATACTGATAATCGGAGTAATTCTGGAGATTAGCGGTGTTCATTTCCTAAAAGATTTTCTAACAGTTCACTAATTCTACGGAGTAAATATGAAAAGAAATCTTCCATTATACATAACTTTCATTGCGGGGATTCTTGTGATTATATCAGAGTTTATTCCGCACAAACCTTTTGGAAGCCTGATAGATGAACTCGAACAATGGTTTATGATTATCTCAGGATTCGCAATCATTCTGGGAAATCTTAGTCTGTTCCAGGTAAATCTCCACAAAGTAAAATTCAAAGAGAAAAATTGGCAATACTACATTGTTGCTCTCATCAGTTTTGGAGTAATGGTTATCGCTGGGCTTTTATGGGGTACAGAAAAAAATTCCGGAATCATCGGGCATGGTGTAGCAATCAGATCTTTTCTTGGAGTAAAACCTTTTGATTATCTATTTTACAATATTTATGAGAATTTATCTGCCACAATGTTTTCTCTTCTGGCTTTTTTCATTGCATCAGCAGCTTACAGAGCTTTTATAGCAAGAACACTGGAATCAAACTTGTTATTGATCGCTGCAGTAATCGTAATGATTGGTAACACAAGTTTTGGTTCCGTACTAACTGGTTGGCTACCTCAACCTTTGCAGTTCCTGCATTTCCCTAATATTTCTGAATTTATCATGAAATATCCCAATACTGCCGGACAAAGGGCAATTATGATTGGTGCCGGACTTGGAATAATGGGTAGTTCTCTTCGGATAATACTTGGAATAGAACGATCATACCTGGGAGGTGAATAATGAAGTTTTCCCAAATAGATAGACGAGTAATTTTTCTGCTCATTTTTTTGGGAGTTGCAATTCCTCTCATTATTCCTTTTGGACTTCCTATCAGTGTTTCCGAGAATGCAAGGTTAGTTTATGAAATGGTTGAAAATACTCCGAGGGGAAGTCATGTTTTATTCTCTTTCGATTATGATCCGGCCAGTAAACCAGAGTTGCATCCAATGGCTATATCAGTTATTAAGCATTGCCTGAGACGAGAACATAAAATCATTATTGTTGCACTGTGGCCAATGGGAGTATCTATGGCAGAAGACGTAATGAGACGCATACAGGAAGAAATTCCCCTCAAGTATGGAATCGACTATGTTAATCTTGGATATAAAGCCGGTGGTATGGTAACAATTCAGGCTATGGGAAAGAACATGAGAGATATTTTCCCAGCTGATATGAACAGAACTCCTATTGAACAATTCCCGATAATGAATAATATCAGAAATTTCGATGACATTGGATTCGTTTTCTCTATTTCTTCAGGTGATCCGGGAATTAAACAATATGTAATGGTGGCTAAAGATAAATTCGGTATAAATACTTCTGGTGGTACAACAGCAGTTAGTACTCCGTCAATTCTCCCCTATGTGAATGAACAGAGACAGCTCTACGGTCTTTTGGGGGGATTAAAAGCTGCCGCTGAATATGAAAAACTAATAAACAGACCCGGTACTGCTACCAGCGGAATGGATGCTCAGTCTGTCGCGCATTTTGTTATTATTGCATTTATAGTAATTGCTAATGTAAGTTATTGGTCTAACAGAAAGAACAAAAAAATTGGAATGTAGAGGTAAATATGGAAAATTTTATGGCTTCTCTGGGAATATGGTTAGGTGCTTTTTTTACTCTGGCAATTTTTTCTTTTCTATGGAAAGACAATCCTGTTTACAAATTTGCAGAACAAATGTTTGTAGGACTTTCTGCAGGTTACTGGTTTATTTATACATTCTACAACATTCTTTTACCCAATCTAATTTTTCCGCTTGCTCAGAATTTTTCAGCAAACTGGATAAAATTGTTTCCGGCAATACTGGGTATTATGATACTTATGCGTCTCTTCAGAGGATTAGAGTGGATGAGTCGATTTCCTATTGCTCTTTTGGTGGGAACTACTGCCGGCATTTCAATGCTCAGATATCTTAAATCTGATGTAATCAACCAAATGACCGCTACTATGATAAATCCTTTTGCCAGCGGAAACATTACTTCGACTATCGGAGAAATACTTCTGATTATAGGAACTATTACAGGTTTGATATATTTTTATTTCAGCAAAAAACACGAAGGAGCTTTAGGCTTGGGTGCAAAAGTTGGTATCTATTTTCTCATGATTAGTTTTGGAGCAGCTTTTGGCTATACTGCGATGGCAAGAATTTCACTTCTAATTGGTAGACTCCAATTTCTGTTTGGTCAATGGTTAGGAATAATTTCGTATTAACGAATCAATGACTCTTTATACTTCGTTTTTCTCTTATTTTTTGGCAACCTTCATGGTTGCCAAACTTTTTTATATCCAAGTTACTTTTTTTTCTGTTTTCTTTTCTCTTCTCTTTCTACCCGATATTTTTTATCAGTATAAAAATATTACTTTTCATGAAAATATTTTGACATTATTTCACAAATAATATTTTCCTGCTTTCAAATGTTTAGGAGTTGCTAATGCCTTATTTTTCAGATTGTTATATGATATTTACAACCAGCACAAAAGCTGCTGCCGGAACCAATTTGCTCGCCTCTCTGCAACTCAAACCAATAGAAATCACTCTTTTAAAAAAATCTCATATAAACTAGTAAATACTGTTATGATAAACATTACCCCCCCCCCGTATCTTACTTGTATACTTAAACTTACGCAGTAATTTAATTTATGACAGTTCTCATTTCACCTGACCGGAGCAGCAGAAGCGAGGATTTCTGCATGGGAAGATTGAATTTTTAAAAAATAAATT
>JAQVBK010000291.1 GCA_028690365.1 Candidatus Cloacimonadota bacterium | reverse complement strand
CTCGGCAATAATATCAACTTTATTTGTATGTACCAGATCGGAAGGATTCACTTCCCTCGAAGCCGGATCAATATCTGTTGCCCATATTGTACTAAAGTTATTTTTTGAATCCCTCTTCTTCATAATAACAGTTACTGGTTTAAGAGGCCATGGTATTCTCAACGATTCATGAAATGTGCCCCATTTATCTCCTGCTTCAGGGATTGTCTGCCATTCACCGAAGATGCTCGCAAATCCATGTGAGTAGAGAAGTATCTTTGACTCTTTATCAATAACTTCAAAGAAATACAGGCCCAGTCTAAGATCATCTATCAGATTTTTCTTACTTCCGCTCCAGATACCATCTGAGATAATCCTGTCTTTGGCAAAATGTTCCTCAGTTGCTGTTCCCGAATGGAAATAGTCGAAACGCATTGTCTTATCAAGAAAATAATCTGAATAATTAACATTGCCGTTATCTGCTGCTGTAACAAAATCGCCGGATACTATCTGAGTTGCAGTGCCAGGTTTATTAACTGACCTACATGAAACTGCCAATAAAATGACAGCCATTATTGATATTAAATAATTCGTCCTTATCATGATAATAGATTATTAAATGTTTTTTGGAAGAGTAAATCTGAAAACACTTCCTTTTCCAGATTCGCTTTCAACCCATATTTTTCCGCCATGTTTTTCAACAAATTCTTTGCACAGAATTAATCCTAATCCTGTTCCCTTCTCGTTTTCAGTTCCAGGTGTAGACAGATTCGCATCTATTTTGAAAAGTGACACCCGGATCTTTTCTGTCATCCCTATTCCGTTGTCTGATACTGCTATTTCAATATAGTTGTCCTTAATTATTGCACTGATTTCTATCCTGCCATTTTTAGGAGTGAATTTAACAGCATTTGATATCAGATTTCGCAATATGGTCCTGATCATATTTTTGTCAGCTGTAATAAATAAATTGTCAGGCAGTAAGTTCTTAAGCTCAATGTTTTTTTTGGCAGCCATATCAAATAAACTACCTGACTCTACGACAAAAAGTTCTTTAAGATTAATATTGATGGGATCGAATATAATTTTATTTCGCTGTGAATTAGCCCATTCCAACAAGTTTTCAAGCAGTCCATATGTCTGAACAGCAGAATTATTTATAGAATCAGCAAGATACCCGATTTCGTTATAATCGCCTTTTTGAATTTGTTCCTTAAGAATTTCACTAAAACCAATAATGGTATTGAAAGGGTTTTTCAGGTCATGTGCAATGATAGAAAAGAATTTATCTTTTGAAACATTAAGTTCCCTTAATTCCAATTCAGCTTTTTTTATTGTTGTAATATCCTGAACAACTCCAGAACATTTTGTTGTTTTGTTAAATTCATCTTTTTGAACAACAAAACGTACCGCTACATTCCTGATCCCTCCACAATCATGCAGCATGCGGATTTCAATCTTGTATGTAGATCCGGAGTTATCATCTGCAATTGCTTTCTCCAGAACAGAAGCAATTATACTAATGTCATCCGGGTGTACAAACTTCTTGCTGAATTTTTCTAAAGACATTGTTTCTTCCTGCTCATCTATGTTCGTTCCAAATAATGAATAAAACCGATTCTCCAGAGTGAATAATTGTTTAGAAAAATCAAATTCCCAAATCCCCAATCTGGCGACATCCATAGCAAGAGACAGTCTTGACCTGCTCTTGTAAAGAGCATCTTCAGTCTGTTTATGTTCAGTTATGTCGCGTGATATCCCAAGTATCCCAATCAGTTTGCCATCAGAATCATACATTGGGGTTTTGATGGTCTCGAGTAATTCTTTATGCCCATCACTTGCAAACGTTACCCACTCAAGGTTAACTGAAGGTTTTTCTGCAAGTTTTGCTTCATTATCTTTTTTCCGAAAGAAGTCTGCCAGATCTTTTGGTACAAAATCATAATCAGTTTTTCCGATAATATCTGTCTCGATGGCGCCAAAGAACTGTTCAAACCTTGGATTACAAGTCAAAAAAACACCCTCATTATCTTTGAGCCAGATCAAATCAGGAATAGTTTGTATTAATGTTTTAAGCCTTAGACGTTCATTACTGAATTTTATCTCAGCATCTTTAAGCCTGGTAATATTCCTGTCAATACCACGATAACCGATAAAATCACCGGCCATATTGTATATAGGGGCACCGTTAGTCTCGAGTATCACCACATTCCCATCTTTTCGAAGGTTCGAATTTACTAAACTGATTATTGTTTTTTGTTCACTCACTATTTCCTGGAAAAAAGCTGCAATTTTATTAACCTCTTCAGGAATAATAAAATCGAGAACGGACTTTCCTACAATCTCTTCAATATCATAACCAAGAATATCAAAAACTGTTGAACTACTGTATGTATAAAGACCATTCTTATCGACTTCCCATAGCCAGAAGTTGGAAGTACTACTTACTAATTGAAACCTGGAAGCATTCTGTAATAATTCCTCATATACCTTCTTAGGTATTGAAATGTTATCCACGTCCGGTTGGTTTTTATTGTTTTTCATAACATTACTGCTTAGACGCTTTCTGCCTTTTTCGGATAGACTACAGACAAAAAGGATAAGAACATTTTAATATTCCAAGGTTAAACAAATGATAATGCAACCATTTCTTCAAGTATCAAACAGATAAAATGATATTCAATATATTACAAATATATTACCATATTATTCAAATTCAAAAAAGAAACCGATAATCCGGGAAAACTTCATAGAGATTTCTTTCATCGTTTTTTAATGTATTTCCTGGACAGTCACCTATTTTCTTTTCAAAAAGATTAATAATATTTACATTTAACACGATTCTAAAAGATTTTTATGACTATAAAACAATTTTACCTGTTACTTCTGCTTAGTTTATGTATGAATTCTAAGACAATAATTTGTCAGTCAGTCGATTCAACAACTTTTCAAATATATTCCCGTCTGAGTTTTTATTCTTTTGAAAAAAATGGTGAATTTCTGCTACACCTGCCTGTTTCTCTTTCGCAGAGTAAATTATCAATTAATATTATTATCGGCAAGGATTCTCTTGCCGCATGGAGCGGAAGACCTGGCAGAAATATTCTAAGGATACCATTTTCTATCAGTAAAATGCCTTCGATCTGTAATATTGAAGCAAGCATAACAGTAATAGAAAGACCCAGAATAATTTATACTGCAACAACAAAACTGATAATACTTGCTTATAAGCCCAATGAAGTGAAAACCGACAGGTTTACGGGCGGATTGATTGTCAATAAACTACCCTTTTTCCCGTTCGGATTTTATTGTTACTCTCCAGTAAACTCATCTCTTCCTGAAGAAGAAGTTGTTAAGGGTTTTAATATGATGTCTCCGTATCAGAAGATCTTGCCGGAGACTCTGAATGAAAGAAAAGCATATATGGACAGATGTGCTCAGCTGGGTCTGAAGGTTAACTATAACCTGCTTTCTGTATCAGGAGGCGGAGGTGTCGGTTCAAAAATTGAAGGGTTAAACGATGAAGAACAGAGAGTTCTTTTGCTGAATGAAATCAAAACATTCAGGGACCATCCAGCCCTTCTTTGCTGGTATATATCTGATGAACCGAACGGAATGAAAATTGCACCTGAACTTCTTGAAGAAATATACAATACGTTCAAAGAGAACGATCCATGGCATCCGGTTTCAATAGTGTTTATGGCTCCCTTCATCTCTTCAAAAGATTATATTAATGCTCTTGACATTGTAATGGCTGATCCTTATCCGGTACCAGATAGCCCTCTGACGCTTCCTGGTGATGTAACCGGCCAGCTTAAAGCTGAGTTTAATGGGAAGAGACCCGTTTGGATTGCTCAACAGTCTTTCGGAGGAGGAGAATTATGGAGCAGGGAACCGACTATCCAGGAGATCAGAACAATGACTTACCAGTCAATCATTAGAGGAGCAACAGGGATTCAATACTTTGTACGG
>JAQVBK010000034.1 GCA_028690365.1 Candidatus Cloacimonadota bacterium | reverse complement strand
TACCAATTTGCATGGAGCTGACCTTAGTGGAGCTGACCTGTTTCAATTCCTCATAGGACTGATTAATACGTCTTGTGTCTTTTCCATTTTTTTCTCCTCTTTTTTGTTTCAATTCCTCATAGGACTGATTAATACACAATCCCCTCTCCGACTCCACTTCCATCTTTCAAAGTTTCAATTCCTCATAGGACTGATTAATACGTTTGTAAGTGATTGATACAAAAGGAATTAAAAGAAGTTTCAATTCCTCATAGGACTGATTAATACTAAAAATCAAATCTTGTCTATGTAAGTTAACAGAGGTTTCAATTCCTCATAGGACTGATTAATACTAAACAGTTAAACCGCAAATATGTGATCTAAATGTTTGTTTCAATTCCTCATAGGACTGATTAATACCATAATCAACATAAACGATGTTGCTATCATAACTTTTTTCAATTCCTCATAGGACTGATTAATACAATAACCAGAGCTTGTCATAACTCTTCTATCGCCAGTTTCAATTCCTCATAGGACTGATTAATACGTTGTTGCTTGTTGGTTTATATAAGTTTATAAATGTTTCAATTCCTCATAGGACTGATTAATACGGTCAGTGCAGCCTTGATCTCATCGTAATTAAACGGTTTCAATTCCTCATAGGACTGATTAATACGCTTATCCCCTGTTTGTTTAATATGCACACTTTCAGTTTCAATTCCTCATAGGACTGATTAATACTCGGAAATCCTGAACAGGGAAGATTATGAAGTGTTGGTTTCAATTCCTCATAGGACTGATTAATACCGAACAGCTCCTAACTGAGAATTGTTCTCAATACTAAGTTTCAATTCCTCATAGGACTGATTAATACTCACACGGAGTTGAACCTAACTTCAGCTTTGTGTAGTTTCAATTCCTCATAGGACTGATTAATACAACGTGGCAATTCACCATCTTTAACCATTCTACAGTTTCAATTCCTCATAGGACTGATTAATACTGCGTAAAACGGCAAGGGATTTGATTTCCTTGAACTGGTTTCAATTCCTCATAGGACTGATTAATACCGAGTGTTGGCAAGACTGCATGTCTACACTCCTCAGTTTCAATTCCTCATAGGACTGATTAATACCTGTCAATACACACTCTCTTGATCTTTGTATTTTGTTTCAATTCCTCATAGGACTGATTAATACATAAAAGACCTTAATTTGTCTGCTGTTTCAATGCGTTTCAATTCCTCATAGGACTGATTAATACCTTGTTGGCAACAAGGCTACTTTTCGTTTTTCAACTGTTTCAATTCCTCATAGGACTGATTAATACACATACGAGAACCAATTCCATAGGTTCTGTTTTGTGTTTCAATTCCTCATAGGACTGATTAATACATCCTTCCTGCTGGGACAAACTCCATTCTCTCTAGTTTCAATTCCTCATAGGACTGATTAATACCTAACATAATGTCTCTTGCCAATTGCTTGCTGATTGTGTTTCAATTCCTCATAGGACTGATTAATACAAGCCTCTCCATCTCAGGTAAAAACCTGCTTTCACAGTTTCAATTCCTCATAGGACTGATTAATACGCTCGCTCTCGAGGGTCAAACAATCTTTCCATGTTGTTTCAATTCCTCATAGGACTGATTAATACGAGCTGAGCGGCTGCGATCTGAGTGAAAGTGATCGTTTCAATTCCTCATAGGACTGATTAATACAAATAGCAGAGATGCAATTTTAAGAGATATAATCCGTTTCAATTCCTCATAGGACTGATTAATACCCAGATTCTTTTAAGTCGAGTTTTGGATATAGTAGTTTGTTTCAATTCCTCATAGGACTGATTAATACTTATATGATTTGCTCTGCTATTTAAACATAGCAGAGTTTCAATTCCTCATAGGACTGATTAATACCTTGTCTTCGCCTTATCTTTTATGTAAACGAAAATGTTTCAATTCCTCATAGGACTGATTAATACAACGTGGCAATTCACCATCTTTAACCATTCTACAGTTTCAATTCCTCATAGGACTGATTAATACGAAAGGAAGAGAGATTGCAAAATTTGATTCTGGCAGTTTCAATTCCTCATAGGACTGATTAATACAATAACCCGAGCTTGTCATAACTCTTGTATCGCCAGTTTCAATTCCTCATAGGACTGATTAATACGATAATATGGGTTCATCCCGAAGGAAATCATATATGTTTCAATTCCTCATAGGACTGATTAATACTAGAACCAACAGAACGTAAAATCCTTCCTGCTGGTAGTTTCAATTCCTCATAGGACTGATTAATACACAAAAAACATATTAATAAGTTTTTCAAATCTCTAGTTTCAATTCCTCATAGGACTGATTAATACTCAGCATTGCCATAAAGCGGCAATGTTGGTTCTATGTTTCAATTCCTCATAGGACTGATTAATACAACAGTAGCATCACCGTCAAATAAGCCAGCAATAAAGTTTCAATTCCTCATAGGACTGATTAATACGTTAAAGCGGTCACGGTTGAATTATTCATTTTTATGGTTTCAATTCCTCATAGGACTGATTAATACAACTATTAGAACAAATAATTGAGGAGAAAAAATGCGTTTCAATTCCTCATAGGACTGATTAATACTGTACGTAGACGCAAGCGTTAGGAACAGCGTACTGTTTCAATTCCTCATAGGACTGATTAATACGATGAGTGTATAGATATTGAAGGCAATGTTTATAGTTTCAATTCCTCATAGGACTGATTAATACGATGCAAGGTGGACAGTTAGCAGACTTAGCAAGTCTTTGTTTCAATTCCTCATAGGACTGATTAATACGGTAATAGAAAATCTTGAGTCTTACGGAATAGCTTAGTTTCAATTCCTCATAGGACTGATTAATACAATATGCCTAAATCTATGTATGACATTTCAGTAACATGTTTCAATTCCTCATAGGACTGATTAATACACTTAACCCTCAATGGCACATACCTGACTCATTAGTTTCAATTCCTCATAGGACTGATTAATACGTAGTAGCTACGCATGGTACAGGAGGCTGGTAAAGTTTCAATTCCTCATAGGACTGATTAATACAAGAAATCGTATTTAGAACCGTTAGACAGCTCCATGTTTCAATTCCTCATAGGACTGATTAATACTCTGTCCGTTGTGTCAGGGATACCGAGCCTACTCCCTCGTTTCAATTCCTCATAGGACTGATTAATACCCGCAAGCTACTCCTGACCAATTCCGGCTTTGACGTTCATCTGTCAAAGATTTTCTCTGCTTTTTTTCGTCGACCACCAATAGTGAGAAAAATACCGGAGATCGACAACTCTCTGTTAGAATTACTTTTCCACTTAAAAATTCAAATTTCTTCACCCTATACAACTGTTAAAGAACCTCAAAATTCTCGACCGACGAATTCCAAAAATCCTATCTCATTCAATCACAATAAATTATCAAATGGATCAAAAACTTTCCCGACAAAGTTCTTTTTCATGACATAATCAGCTCTCAATTCAAAGAACACAATTGAATCATAATCGGCATCGATTTTTTCGAGTAGCTCTAACTTGAGTTTTTCCAGCTTGGCTTTGGTTATCTCTCCCTCAAAAACTGATTTCTGAATCCAGGTCAGATACTTTCGGAAAATCTTCAGAATCTTTCCGACTCTCTTCTCACCAATGTCATACATGGCAATTACGTACATGGTCTTACAATTCCTCTGTTTAAGATAAGGTTTTGGGAAGTACATACACATCCTGGCTTAATTATCCATTTCATCTCATCAAATTCAAGAGTATTTCTATCACTTTCAGAAATTTCTGTATGAGAAATAAGCTCTCCTTTAGAAACTTGTTTAGTAGCACCAGTTGATAAGAAATGAACAGAAGGTTTTGAAGTGTCAAAAGAAACAATATCTTCTTCAATGTTCCATTTTTCTTTTTCTTCTAGTTGATTAACCTTATAAATGATAACTCTTCCAAAACCTTTTGATCTCTCTCCTCCAATTGAGATTACAGAACCTGATGACAGAAAGTCTCGTAAATCATCTTCGATATTTATTATTCCCTTCCAATAAATGTCTTTAGGTTTGTCCTCTTTTGTTTTAGGAAGCAGGTACTCTATTTCATGTAAAGAGCTTTCATTTGCTGATTGATATGAAGCATTTATTGCTGTGGAAGTGAATGTGTCGGTAGCAAAAAAGCGGAATTGTTTCTCTGAGAATTCACCAAGACAGAATTCGCCTTTTTTATATTTTGGGAAAAGAATTTTTCCATCTATTACCGGGTAGAAATTAGAAACTTCTTCAAACAATTCTTTCTGCTCATTGCTAAGGTTTTTTTTATCCCATCCATTTTTTATTCCAAAAGAAGCTGTTAAAGCTCCCCAAATCGTCCAGCCCGGGAGATAAATCCAAGTTGGATTTACAACACCGTAGTTTCCGCTTCCAATATGAAGCGGTTGCAAAGGCTTTAAGGTTACCTCATACCATTTCTTAGCCATTTCCATCTCCTTTTGCCTTTAGGTGATAACGAGTATAAGTAAGCATCTTTTCCAGAATTTCTTTCACAAAAAGCAAATCGGATAAAATATAATCATCTGATTCAAGCTTTGATTTATCAAAACCTTGTAAACTTTTAGGAAACAAAGAATCCAACTCATTGATAGATTTTTTAAAAGTTTCCCAGATTCCTTTATATTCACAAAAGATCACAAAAGCATAAACTCCATCATTTGCCAGAATCCCCATAGCTTTTTCTATTTCTTTTTCTATTTTTCCAGCCAGAGAGAAACTCGCTTTATTAATTGCTGCATCTAAGTTTTTCATCATTTCACCCCAATACAATTTATTTGTACTTTCATTCTGCCAAAACCTCGGGTCGTCATTCCTCCGATTCCCAAACTTTCGTAATATTGTTTGCTATCACAAAGTGCATTGCAGATATCAGTATGTTTTAGCTCAGAACGTTCAAAGATATGAACTTTTCCATAAAAAACAGTTGTGCGAGGAATCGCTTCACTGGTGAATAAAGCTCCGTCTTTGGCTGCTCCGGTATTGGGATCAATAGAAACAGAGGTTCGCACTTCCAGATTTGAATTGATAATTTGCGAAATAAGATGATCGGGAACGATAACGATTTGATTGTTTGTTAATTCACAACCATTTGGAATCCCGAACTTCAATGTTTGTTTTTTCATTGGCAAGTTAAGCCAACCCAGATTCAGAAATTTTCCTTCTTTTACTTCTTCGTTTACAAAAATTACTTCTTCATCTTTGGCTTGATTCGATGGGATTAAACCAGCTTCCTGCAAAATTGATTCACTCGTAATCCATTTTGTTCCCTTTCTGGTATAGACTGGGAAAAAGAGAATATTCAAGTCAGTAAAGGAAAGCAAGCCTTGTTCTGATTTATCTGATTTGGAGTAGCCGAATGATTTACAGACTATGCAATTACCGCAATGTCTTGATCTTTCATCTTCAAAATCATTCATAGTCCTCATATTAGGATAATCATCTTGTCCGGCACAATTCAAGGCAGCAAATCTATTGCCTTCTATGCTATTCCACCAGCCATCAACTGATTTATTGAACAGATAATCTATCTTCTTATCAGGGTGATCAGGATTATAATCTTCACCACGCTTTTTTCTATCACTTCTATATTCATCTTTAAAATAACTTTGAAGTTGCAAAGCCATAAAATAACGCCAGGTTCCGGCAAGAGAAGTGCCGGGAATTTTAGGAATTCGGGAAATCGGATCACGTACGATTGTGTTATCAACTCTGCCGATGGTATATCCGCCGGTTCCGATATAAATCGGGTCAGTTGCTTTGGTGATTAAATTGATTGATTGGACCTCACTCATTGTTAAACCTCCTTCAGGTTATTGTGCCAGAAATCATTATAATCGATAAATTCCAGCAGATGTTTTATTTGTATTTTTTTAGTAATATCTTCCCATTTTTCTGTTCCAAACAGGCAGGCTAAAGTTGCTTTGTTTTTGTCGCTCATATTTTGGGGACGCAACATATTGATGATCGAAGTCGCTGCTAATTGCTTGGTGCTTTGCTCTTCATTTTTCCAATCTTGTAACAAACGATAAAATAGAGAGATAAGATTATGAAGCTGTGAAGAATCTTCTGTGAATAACTCTTTGAAACATTGATATTTATACCAATGCTCCCAAGTGAATGGACGTTGATGACGATAATCCGGTTTTCTTTTCCCGCTTTCATAAAAGATGTCATTTCTTCTGGTATTGCAATCCAGGAATTCGAAATCAATCGTATTGGGATAATAGAAGAAATTTTCTGCTTCCCCGCTTTCTTTAGATAGTGATAAATGTTTGCTTTGTGTTTCCGGTGGGAAATAGAATTGATATTCTCCCTTTTGATCATTCCGCTTAAAAAGAGAATAGTAGGTTTCTGTAGAATTTGCAGTTTCTTCAGATTTTGCTTCAGCAACTTGATCCTTTTGAATTGCCTTTAAATGAATTCCATCAATCTCCGCTTTAATTTCTTCCCAGCTTACTTCTCTTCTGATATTCCTGAGAGCTTGCATTCCGATATAAAGCGGATGCTTGAAATTTTTCACCACAACACCGATATGCAGAGGAAGTTTGCCATAAACATAACGAAAATGTTCTTTGTATTTTTTCTGAATCATTTCAATAAGGTCAGGAACTTTATCTGCCGGAACAGCTACTTGCCAGGAAACCGGAGTGGGATCGAGCAGAGAAACACAGGATTGAAAATCTTCAAATTGTGGGTTGCTTATTTCAATTTCATTTTTATCTACTTTGATTTTTGCGGGTAGTTTAAAATCTGAAATCTCATGTTTACTGTTTCTTAACCATTCTGAGTAATTTTTAGATTTTCCCTTCTTAAAATCATAGATTTGATTGAAACATTTTGCAAGACTGGTGATTAAGAAGGCTTTTTTATCATAGAAATAGAACAGCATTCCGTTGCTTTCGATTTCCATATTTTGGTAAGAATCTTTCCAAGTTTCCACATCCCAGACAATTCTTTTGGCAGAAAGTTTAGTTGTTACCTCGGTTTGAATTTTTTTTGTAAATCTTTGAGTTGATTCCCAGATACGGCGTAAACGAGCCGTAGAGGGATTTTTGCGTAATAGGAATTGGATGAGGATGGATGCCATCTCGTCAATTTGTTTATCTGTAAGTTTTGCCCAATCAATCGAATTTTCAATCCCGATTTTATCTTTTATCAGCTTTTGCCAGGTTGTACCATTGGAGCGATCAAGTAATATTGCATTTAATTGATTCATAAAAAATTGATAAGTAAAAATTCCGCAAAGAGTTTTCTTTTCCTCCTCAGTCGGATTTGTTTTTTTACGATCATTATTATTATAATCTTTTGTATACTGATAACTATCAAAGTACACACTGTTTTCATGAAGAAAATGTTCAATTGTATTCCAAAATGTACTTTTAAAACTCTTCTTAAAATTATTGAGGTTTTGGAAAGGCTGTTTTAAAACACTATCGACTAGTTTTTCATTTTCCACTATGGTCTTAAAGATTTTCTGAATTGAGTCTTCATCAAAAAATAAAATAAAACTGTTTTTTATGTCTTCATAAAAGCTTAAGAAATTTTCAGCTACATTAACAACATTAGGATTTTTCTGATGTTTTTGTGATATTCTATTTAGGAGAGATTTTAAACTATTTTTACTTTCTGAGTAACTCTCTTTTCTATTCGCACAACTACTCAACATATTTCCGTTCAGCCATTCATTAAGTTCAAAGCGAATAGTCAATAGAGCAATTCGACTGTTTTTATCCTGCAGTTCATCCAGCCAGATAGCTTCATTACTTCTCTTAGAGTTCCAATCTCTCAGCCTTTCACTTTTACGGTTTCTACAGGTTTCGCATAAAGGAATTTCATTTATCTCTTCTTCCTTTTGTGTATCAGCAAATCGGATTCCACAAACCCGACAAATCTGGGAACTTCGTGAACTGTCCTTAAATTCTCGCTGATCAAATTGGGGAGCATATAGGCGAAGTTCTTTGGCATTTTCCAGAAGTTGCGTCAAATTCATGGTTCCCCGTGAGGCTTTCGATAAAACATAAACCGGTTGGATTTCTTGATGAAACACTTTATCTGCTTTTTGATTAATAGCTTCTATTATTTTTTCATCATCCAACAAATCCATCTGCAATTCTTTATCCGCTTCTATTTCTTTGTATAGAAGATTTTCAGGAACCAGAAAGTAGATTCCAGTTTCATCCCGATAGATTTCGTTTCCGAGGGCGATTTCTGTTTCCAGATATGTCTTCACCTGTTCATCAAATTTTTGGCATTCACTGCGATAAGTGGCAATAATTGCCGGTTTACTCGCTTTTTCTGCTAAGCCGAGTTTATCATATTGAATGCCCAATATTCGCCATTGGATTGATTGCGGTTTATTTACTTTTTGTGCAGTGTTTTTTTCCAGATAGCAATCGGCTAAAGTTGCTTTAAACATAGAAGCCGTCATATAAGCTTGATCCCAAAGAGTTACATCATTTGCCGGGAAACGGGTATCGCTTAATAGATTGGAATACCAACATTTTATTTCTGTAACTATGAAATCTCGTATTGCTTTCCAATCGGGATTGTTGTAATAATCATTTTGAGAGAATTTATCGTGAAAACGTTGCAAAAAGCATTCACGGTGTTTATCTAAATAATCAGGATCCATTTCTTTTATAGATGAACCAAAAGCATTGGAGATATAGAGTTTACCTTGGATTTGCTGAGTATCGGGCAAAGCTCCTTTATCGATGCCGGAATTTACATTTTCGCAACCACGAGCCAATATTTTCTGTAACGGATTTTTAGCGGAACGCCAATTTTTCAACAAATCATCGATAAGATTATAACTTTTCAATTGATTATTTTCATCAAAGAAATCTATGTTATGATTCTTTAAAAAAAGAGAATTTAAAAAGTCATCAAATTTAAATACAACAGGTTCTAAGTCAGTTAAGTAACCTTTGCTTTGCCAAAAATTGATATTCGTTTTATCCATCAGGATAAAATATGTTGCTATCTCCGCTTTCAGCAGATCATCCCTATGTGAAGTAATAGTATTGATATTATTGCTCATCTTTTGCCCCCACAATCATCTGATTGAATTTTTCTTCGGAAAGCGGTTCAATTCTTCCCCAACCTAATTTGGTTTTTGCTCCGATTTTGATTTGAGGTTTTTTATCATTATCTTCATCCTGAAATATCAGTTGCAAAGCAGCAGTTAAGAGCTTTTTATCATTCTCGCATTCTGCTTTTCTTACCTTATCAGATTTAGTAATATTATCAGCAGGAATGTAAAGTAGTTGAAATATTGCTTCTGCACCGGCAGGTACAACCTCATAATAGATTGGTTGAGTTCCGGCTTTGGTTCTGCGTTTGTGGGGGTTTATCATCTCCAACCCGATTTGGTTAAAATAACTGGGATAGAAAACAAGGCGACCGCGTTGGGTTTGCAGTTCTTTGGCTTTGATTTTTTTCCACAGCTCTTCTTTTTGCTGTTCTTTGTTTATTGCCTGCATTGAGATTTTACCAAATTTCATTAAAGCATAATACAGAACTTTATTTTTAGATTTCTGATCGTAGTCTTGTTTTATTGCCAATTCTTCAATTTCTCTGAATTCCTCCGAACCGGAACCAAACAACCTGCCAAAACTGAGAATATTTTCTAATGAAAAATCTTGTTCTAAAGCCATTCTTGCTGCGGAAGCAATCACACCTTTCCAACTGCTTCCTCGCATCATCGGCACTTTGAAGACCTTCTCCTTTAAAAGCGGATTATCAAAAATGGAGTATTTATCATCATCAGCAGAATAATATGGAGAAGCTAAATTGAATTTTGTATGAACGGCGAAACTAAAGGAGATTAAAGTTTTCAGATAATCTTCAATTCTTTTTACCTCAGAAAAAAGACCAGATAGGCTTGCAACTTCAGCAGTTTCAAATTTTGGATTCTTACATTTCTTCAAGTAATAAATCGGCACATTCTTTATTTGTGTGTTTTTAAGAGCGTTAAAATCATTACTATTGTAATACTTAATTGAGTCACTAATATTCTGTTGATTTTGAACTTTTTTTTCATTGTTCCTTAATCTTGTTTCTTGTTTACAAAACCAGAGATAATCTTCATAATTCTCAATTTTGGCTTTATCATAGTTTTCACTTAAAAATTCATAGTTATTGCTTTTCATTGCTTGTTTCCTCCATTGAGATAATTCCCGGGATAGCGAGAAATCCTCGTTCATGCTCACGAATTAAAGGGATGATTTTGGTGGCATTTGGACCAGTTGTATCAGGCTTTTTAGAATTAACATCCTTAAAGTAATTATCTTTATTAATCGAACCAAAATTGAAGTGTCGCTTTGGGGGATTGGGTATTTCTCTTCTCATTTTTGATTTTAAGAGTAAAAGGCATTTGATAGAATCAAAATAAGTGTATTTTCGTTTATAATCTGTCTCATCAAAATTATCTTCCTCATATTTTTCTAAAGCAGAACAAAAGGGATCGTTGTTTTTCTGTGTATTTTTGTGGTTATAATTTTTCTTAGGTTCTTCTTGTAGCCATAATACTTCTATTTTATCGGTACTAAAATAGTTCAATTTCTCCATTTCGCTTTCCTTGAGATTCTTTGACTGTATCGATGATGCATAATCAACTTCATTTCCAAATATATTCATTCTCTTATTATTGAGACCAAAACCAAGTATCTTCACCCGCCCAAAACCAATATTATTTTTTCCACCGAGAAAGCCATATTCCTGGATAAATTGGAGAAGCGGTAAGAGGATATTTTCTTTAAGAGATTGATCTTGTAGTGTGAATTCTATTGTAAACTGCCCTTCATAATATTTTTTGGGTAAATGCCAGTTCTTCCCATCAACTATTTTCTTTTTATTTGGCTCAATTAACCTGATATCTTTTTCAGACGGATTAATCTTCTCAATCCCGATTTGACTTTTCCAGCCGGTGCAACCGAAATAGAAAGCAGTTGGTGATAAATTGAGTTCTTTTTGAATTTCTTCATCAGATATTGCTGGATTCTCTTTTACTTTTTTTTCAAACGCCTTTTGGTCAAGGTCATTTTTTAAGTACTTGAACAGACCTGAAAAATGACAGATCACCTCAAACCAAAAGCGAAGCGATCCCATAATTGAGGTTGGTTTTATCTCGTCCATTTCCTGATTACAGTTACCTGTAAACAGAGGTGTTATTGTCTCAAAAATAATTGGAACGTTTATCATCAGAACCTCCTTTTGAACATCTAAGTTCAATTTTCATAACTATTTGTCAATTAAATATTTGATACCATTTCACCACCAAATCCTGAACGCTTCATAAGGTTTATTTTCCACCAGAAATTTGATCAATTTATAGCATTCCAGCCTGATTAAGTATCTATATGAAAAATTTCTGTCCAATTTTTTGTGTTTAATTGTTTGTTGAAGTTGAGTATCATACTCCTTGATGAAAACTTTTTTTGCTTTTTCTTTCATATAGCAGAAATTCAGATCTTTTTCGAAATCTGCCTCATCAATCATGTTTTTATTCAACACCCGAAAAATTATTCTATCCACCAAAATAGGCTTGAAGATTTCCGCTATATCGAGAGCCAATGAAAATCTTCTGTAGCCTGGTTTATGGAGAAAAGATATGGTTGGATTCAACTGAGTTTTATAAATTTCACTCAGAACAGTTGTATAAAGCATCGAGTTTCCGTATGAAATCAGCGTATTAATCATGTTGTCAGGCGGACGTTTTACGCGTTTCTCAAAATTTATCTCCTGATTGATTATTACGTTGAAAGCCTTGTAGTAAACATTACGGATATTGCCTTCTATCCCCATCAGTTCATCAACTTCAGTGGTTTCAGCGATTTTGGGTTGAAGTTTTTCAATTTCAATAATGAATTCTGACAGTTCCTTTTCCCGATTATTGTAATACTTAAGATTTTTCATAATGTTGGCAGCAGCGGCACAAATTGTCTCTTTCGCCAGAATAATCTGTTTGGAAGGAGCTGTGAAAATCTTTGCCTGTTTGATTATAACGTGACCGGACAACAGAGACTCTCGCGGAGTAAATGTTCCGGAATAGTATCCGTAATAGTTGAAAACATGAAGCAGAATATCATATTGAGCAATGTAGTTCAGGAACTGGGTATTGAAATCATTTTCTCCCATCAGATAAAGATTTCTGACCGTTTCCAGAGGAATTGCTTTCTTTTCTCCTTCTTCATTTTCAAAGAACAAGGTGTTGTCTTTTCGTGATAAACGACCATTACTAAAGATAAAAAAGTCTCGCTGCATAATACTTCCTTCTGTCTGTATCAGGATTTACAGGATTTCAGAATTTCCAGGATAAAGACAAAAATACCATTTTCTGAACTCTCATCACATATTCTTTGCTCTTCATAAGATGTCTTTCTGTATTATTCTCTCATGTTTTCTCTTAATCCTGTTTATCTTGCTAATCCTGACCATCTTGATTCTGCTCTTTATTGCCTTTTCCCTATCTTCCTTTTGTCTGTATCAGGATTTACAGGATTTTCAGAATTTCCAGGATAAAGGCAGAAATACACTCATTACCTGAGCTTCTCTTCATTTTTCTTGTTCTTCATTATTTGCCTCTATTTCTTATTCTGTTTCTTAATCCTGTTGATCTTGTTAATCCTGACCATCTTGATTCTGCCTTTTTATTGCCTTATTCCTATCCTGTTCATCTTGTTAATCCTGACCATCCTGATTTGCCCTTTATTGTCTTTTTTTATCCTGCAACTGTCTGTATCAGGATTTACAGAATTTAAGAATTTCCAGGATAAAGGCAGAAATACATTCATTACCTGAGCTTCTCTTCATTTTTCTTGTTCTTCATTACATGCCTCTATTTCTTATTCTATTTCTTAATCCTGTTGATCTTGCTAATCCTGACCATCCTGATTCTGTCTTTTTTTTGCCTTTTTTATCCTGCAACTGTCTGCATCAGGATTTACAGGATTTTATAATTTCCAGGATAAAGGCAAAAAAACCATTTTCTGAACTCTCATCACATATTCTTTGCTCTTCATAAGATGTCTTTCTGTATTATTCTCTCATGTTTTCTCTTAATCCTGTTTATCCTGCTAATCCTGACCATCCTGATTCTGTCTTTTTTTTGCCTTTTTTATCCTGCAACTGTCTGTATCAGGATTTACAGGATTTTATAATTTCCAGGATAAAGGCAAAAAAACCATTTTCTGAACTCTCATCACATATTCTTTTGCTCTTCATAATATGCCTTTCTGTATTATTTTCTAATGTTTTCTCTTAATCCTGTTTATCCTGCTAATCCTGACCATCTTGATTCTGCTCTTTTTTCTCCTGATTTTTCTGCGATTTGTACACTTTCATAAATTGTAGACTAGGTGAGCCGAAATTAATAAGTAAACCAGTTTCAAGATTGTAAGCAACAAGATAGTTTTTTGCCTGAGCGAGGTGAACATCTTCCAAATTAATGACTGCTTTTAACTCAATCATAATTTTCCCTTCTACAATAAAATCTGCTCTTCTAGTTCCAACATTAATTCCCCGATAGAAAATGTCTTGTTCTTTCTCCCGTTCAAAGAGTATCTTCTCATATTCAAGTTCAATTGCCAGACATCTCTGATAAATTACTTCCTGAAATCCATTCCCTAAAAAATTATGAACTCTCATAGCGCAACCGATTATCTTGTAAGTTAATTCATCATCTGTCATTTTACCTCCATATCATTTCTATGAAATTTATTATGAAAATAACTGTCTGTATCAGGATTTACAGGATTTCAGAATTTCCAGGATAAAGGCAGAAATACAATCATTGCCTGAACTGCTCTTTATTCTTCTTGTTCTTCATTATTTGCCTCTATTTCTTATTCTGTTTCTTAATCCTGTTGATCCTGCTAATCCTGACCATCCTGATTTGCCCTTTATTGTCTTTTCTTATCCTGCAACTGTCTGCATCAGGATTTACAGGATTTTATAATTTTCAGGATAAAGGCAGAAATACATTCATTACCTGAGCTTCTCTTCAATTTTCTTGCTCTTCATTATATGCTTCTATTTCTTATTATATTTCTTAATCCTGTTTATCCTGCTAATCCTGACCATCCTGATTTGCCCTTTTCTTCACACATAACACAATTCATAATAACTGCACTTTTTACAGATTGATTTATTGATAGTTCCCGGAATTTCTTCGGAAGTAATGATTGAGTTGATCTTCTGCAGGATAGATTCAATTTCTTTTCCATCTTCGGGAGTAAGTTCGATTTCAGTACGTTTTTTCAGTTTGGGATAATCAATTTCGCCTTTGATATTCTCTACACCCAGTTGTTTCAAATACCAGATGTAATATTTTACCTGCCAGGCATGTGCCTCTTCCACAGATGGAGTCTTCTTTATCTCGTGAATAATACCCTTGTTATCTATGAAATCTATTTTTATTGGTCCAATCTGAATCTCTTTCTTCTCCCTGGTGTAAGTGGTTTCGTGAAGCAGTTTACCCAGTTCCACCAGCTCGGAGTTTTGCTCCATGTTGATTTGATGGGAGAAGAGCCAGAGCTCTCTGTGACAAACGAAATAGTAGTTAATTTGAGTGGCGGTGATGGCGGGGGACTGGGTCATGATCATTCCTTTGCTTATTTACATAAAATTGTCATCATTACTTATTGCTTCACATCTTTCATTTGTCAATAAACCAATTTCTGAAGAATATTTGCATTTTGCGAGGATAACAGATTCTGACTTTATTTTTTTATTCTTTAGGATAGCAAAAGAATCTCTATCAATCATTGAACCATCTTTATGGAATTTTAATCCTCTATAAGTTGATTTATGTAAACTCACCAATAATCCATCAGCTTCAATAAATTTTCCATCTTCTATTAAAGACTTGTATTCATTATATAATTCAATTGGTAGCACCTTTATTCCATCAAATTTATCATAGAAATCCTCTTCTCTTTCCTTATTTTTTGAATATGGTTGAAGTGATTCTAATGACTTTTTAAAAAGAGTTTTAGTTTCTTCAAATTCTTTTTTTTGTTCCGGAAGCCAATCAGGGTATACTCTATCTATTAACTCCTGTACATTTGACTCACTCAAGATATCAACATTTTTAAGTTCTTGAATTGTTTTAGCGACTACTTCTTTGGGATAAATTTTTCTGTCACTTCCAGAACTTTCGTCACATACGTAAATAGGAGAATGTCCCTTTTCTCCTTTTCTATTAACTCGCCCAAACCTTTGTAAAAGAGCATCCAAAGGAGCAGGGTCGGTAATCATCATATCATAATCAATATCAAGACTTACTTCAATAGCTTGGGTTCCAATCAAAAACTTAGTGTTTTCTTCGAACGCTAATTCTTCATTCTTAATTCTATCTTTTGCAGTAAATCTACCATGAATTAAACAAATTTTATCATTTGGAAATCTTTCTTTAATAATTGCATAACATTCCTGAGCTTTTGAAACAGTATTTAGTACCAAAATTATTCTTTCTGCATCTTGAATTTCATTATCAAAATATTCTATTGCTGAGAAGATGTTCCCTTCATAAATTGAGATTTTATGTCTGATTATCTGCAGTAAATATTCATTTGTTGGCTTGATTAAAGAATGTTTCCCGATTACTTTCTCAATTTCTCTTTGTTGAAATGTTGGAAGCGTAGCTGTCATGATAAAAAAAGAAGCTCTGAAATACTCAGTAAGAAACTCCATGACCGTAATTAATTGAGCAAAAGTAACAACATCGTAAGCATGTATTTCATCGAAAATAATTTTTGCTCCGTATAGGTTTACAAATCCTATCTCAAAAGTTTTTACACCATAGAAATATTTCATTATTTGAAAAGGAGTTGTAATCTTGAAAGGGTGTAGCATTTTTTTGAAAGAATTAGATTTCTCTTTTAGAAAATCATAATCATTTTCGATATATTGACTCAAATATTGGTCAATCTTCCCATGTTGTACTCCAATTAATTTTGCGTCAATCGGTTTACAATGTTCAATTGAATTACATAATCTCTTGTGCATTGCATTAATTGAAGCCGTGTATGGAAGGACATAAAAAACTCTTCCAATTTTTTTATCTAATGAAGTTTTCAACCATCCTAAAGCACATTCAGTTTTTCCAGATCCTGTTGGTGCAATCAATATTTTGTTTTCATCAGATTTCCAGCATTCTATTTGATGTTTATATGGATTTCTCAAATTGTTCCAGAACTGTAAATCGTTTGATTCTAAAGATGGAATTGAATCAATTTTTGCTGAACCATAATGATCACACATTTTCAGAATACCTGAGAACAATAAATGTTTGAAGAAATTATCTGAGGTTGCTTCGAATTTTTCATGAGTAAGAACAATCTCATCGATTGGATTATTCTGTTCAGAGAATTTTACTGTTTTAGTTTTAATCCCGATTTGAAATTTTTCTGCAGTTCTAATAATATATGAAAGCATTTCATTAAGATATTTTGGCTTGAATTGAGAAAGATTTGCGATAACATCTTTCGGATGAAATTTAAAACCTTTGGATTTCCAAATTAAGTCAAAATCTTCTTCAATCTCTTTTTGTGTGTTATGTTTTTCTCTCAGTTCTTCAAATGATTTGTGGTGAGAAATGATCGCTTTTTGAAGTAATTTCTTTGAGGAATCATCTAAAACAATTTTGTTTGAAAATACAACTGAATAAACTTCGTGTCGTTGTTCATGCCAGTTGTTTTTCTTTTTTAAAAGAACATTTTGAAATTCAGGATGTAGTTTCCCAAAATCGTGAAAAAGTATTGCAAGAATCAAAGTATCATAGAATTGATAATCATCGAACAAGTCAGGGATGTTTTTTTTTAATTCTTGTGCTACTTTCAGACAATCATCTATATGTTCTTCTAATGTAGTCCCATCTGATTTTGCTAATATCATTTAACACCTCATTAAAAGCAAATCACCTTCCTAAGGATGAATCCTTTCGGAAGGTGATATAAGTTAAATTTCTTGCCAATAGATGTCTATTGCTTCGGTTTTGTTAATTTTTTCACTATAGATTTTATCTGAAAATCCTTTTGCTTTTAAGGTGACTTCTGTTTTGAAATCAACAATGAAATAAGGTTGGGTTCCAATATTTTTTCTTGGTATTTCGTTACTGAAATGTGTTGGTAAAGCTTGAATAGGTGATGCTACTTTATGTTTTCTAAAGGGAATAATGGTTCCTTTAACATTTCTAAGTTCTTCCTTTACGTTTACTTCAACTTCACTGATTTCATCAACTTGAGCTAAATCACCGGAGCGACCCAAGAGCAATTGGTAATGAGGATTTCTGAAATATTCAACAATCTTCATAGAATCAGTATAAAGATAAAGTTCAGTATCAGATAAAAATTCTCTATTGATAACATTTGATTTTATCTGACTATTGCTTTGCCCCATCTGATAGACTGTCTCCAAATCAACTGTTTTGACTCCGTATCTGAAGAAATAGCCAATCTTTTCATTCGTAATACAGAACCAATCACCTTTTGCTGCTGATATTAAGCCATTGATGGTTGATAATGGTGGAACGGTCAAAGTGGGTTGGAATCCGCTTATCATATTTGGATAGCGAAAAGAGGCTGTCCAGCTTGTAATGTGTATTCGATACACTTTCATGTCACTAACCCAGCTTTATTGTTTTAGTAAATTCATCAATGATTGAATTAACCGGTCCTAATTTGATTTTACCTGATTTTTCTAAAAGTTGCAGTTTTTCTTCAATATCATCCATAAACCCTTTTCGTTTTCCAACAAATATTTTCCCATCAAATTGATTAGCATAATCTGTAATAACTTCTTCAAGTGCTTCAACAGAGAATTTAGCTATTCCGTATTCTTCTTTGGCAAGATGCGAGAATGGATGATTACCAGATCTAAAATTTGCTAAAACAATTAATTTTGGTGTTACATCTGCCATATTGGTAGTTTGTTTTGCTCCACCGGATAATGTCTTTAAAGCAGAAATAGTATCTTTAATTCTCTTTAATCGAGTTTCTGAATCTAATTGAACAAGTTTTAATGATTCACCTTTCTTATCTTTTACTATTGGGTCGTCAATTAACACACAGCCTTGCTCAAGATAAATTTTTCTCATATCCTCATTGATGTTGGTAAAACCTGTTTTATTCATTTCCGAAAATGTTCCAACCATGTTTACATCTAGGGAAAACATACCCTTCATAACAGCACAATATTCATCAATTCCAAAAGGCACTGCATCGCCGTCTTGTCTAGTCATTGATGCCCAATTCTGAACGATTGGATTATAGGCAACTCCAATAATTGCAGAATTTTTTAATGGTGAAACTCTGGTTAGAGTAATATTGATTTTTTTTATTTTTTTTGTCTCGGGATCCTCAATTTCTTTCTTTCCTGCTCTCATATAGCCAAATACATCGTCATCGGGATATTTCATTGGCTCAGCTTCCGTAAAAGCAATTTTAGACTCTCTGGTAACAGGTGACATTATCCATCCATAATTCTGTTCCAAAGAATTTCTCCACCAAAATCTTAGTGCTTGACCTGAAACATATGGATATTCTCTTCCATTTTTCTTAATTTTCTTTGTCACAATAGCGTTATCAAGTTTTGAAGCTTGATCATTTCCCGCGTTATTTAAAGCAGCCACATCTACATCAATCAGCATAAATCCTTGAATTGTTCTCACTTTTCCTCCTAAAATTCTTTATTATTTTCTTCAGTTTCTTCAATTTGTGTAGTTATATCAATTTCTATTTGCATATTGT
>JAQVBK010000290.1 GCA_028690365.1 Candidatus Cloacimonadota bacterium | reverse complement strand
ACAGTGAAATATTTCTTATACGTTTCCAGAATACTTTGTCTGTTCATTTGGATAACAGACATAGTTCTGTCTTCATTGTTCATGCGGTAAATCTCATTCTGATAGATTCCTTCATTTAAAAAATCATCATGAAGAGTGGTAGCATATGTTTGAGAGATCTGAAGTTCAGCCATAATTTTCTTTTTTCTCAATTCAATTTCGGTCTCATCAAACAATGGATTCGAAAATGCATCTGTAAGGATGTTCTTAATCTCATCAAAATCCTTCTTCAAGCATCTAAAAGTAATAAAAGTTCCTGAATCTGATACATAAGAATTCAGGCGAACAACTCGTTCTTCCAGCCATTGAGAAAGCTCTCTTGGTTTGTATTTTGAAGATCCGGTAAGCAATAATTCAGCAACAAAATCATTGAGCTTTGGACTGCTTATGTCCTCATAAGCATCATAAACGGGTAACCAAATTACTCCCGAAACTATTGGATTTTCTGTATTTTGTCTATGAATCAATGTAATATTGTCTTTGGTTATCTTCTGTGGTTCAGTTTTTTGATAGTCGATTTTTTCGGATTGAACAATTAAATCTCCGGTACCACGCGGAACAGCCTTGAATACTAATCTATTTTTGGGGACCAGATGTTTTGAAATTGCATTACTCAAATCAATTGGAGTTAATCTCAGCAAAGCCTCCATTTCAACGTCATATGGATCCGGTATACCGTTTGTTATCATGCTCCAGCCAATTCGATTACATTCTTGACCTACTTCAGGAACACTTAGTAATCTCCTTGCCTTTTTCTTTTCGATAACTTGTTCGATATCTTGCTGAGTAAATCCTTTGAAACTATAATTCCGAATGTATGAGTCAATAATTTCAATAGTTTCGTTTACTTTCCCGTAGTCATCTGTGATGAATCCGATTGAAATATCACCTTCTGGCAAATATGCAGAAGCACTTACTGAAAACCAGAGTTCGTCAACGAGTTTCTTTTGCTCATACAAATCATATTTCATTGGAGATTCCCTGTTAGACATTAAAATTTGCAGAGCAGTTTCTAAAACAATTCTATCCTTGTAGCTTTCGGCTGGAAGAATTGTAGTCATGAAGACAATCGGAGTATTTATATCAAATTCTTCAGTAACCGTTATACTCCCTGTTCGCTGATTCTGAACTGGCATAAAGCTTGGAGCAAGTTGTCCGCGCGGAAAGTCTTTAAAAGTATTTTCAATTTTTTCCATCATAACTTCGGTATCAATGTTGCCCACACAAACAAACACCATATTATTTGGGACATATTTTCTGTGGTAGTAATCCAATAAGTCCTCTCTGGTAATAGTTTTAAAAAGTTCAGTATAACCAATAATGGGATATTTCATGTTGGAGTTTGGATAAACCACTTCGCCATTCCTCTGACTTACTTTGGAATAAGGCGGAGTCATACTCATAACTATTTCTTTAAGTATAACCTGTTTCTCCCTTTCTACTTCATATTCATCCAACACACAAAACTGAATGTGTTCAGATAACATTTCCAGAGCTTGATCCTGATAAGTATTGTCAACAATCAGATGATATGCCGTTACCATTTTGCTGGTATACGCATTACTTATAGCTCCTATGTTTTTTGAAATTTCTGAATATTCTTTTTCGGTTCGTTTGGAAGTAGTTCCACCGGAAACCAGGTGTTCCAAATAATGAGAAATACCTTTGCCGAGATGCTCATCTTCTGATATAGACCCTGTCTTAACAAAGCAATAAAAACCAACGGAATTATTGCTGAAATTCTCTTTGACGACTATTTCCATCCCGTTGGGTAAGGTTTTCTGTAGTAATTCTGCAGCTGATAAATTGATCAAGAATAATGTGACCAGTAATACAAAAAATGTTTTTCTCATGTCTTCTCCATTTTTTTCACATTTATATGCAAATATCTTGCCAAAAATTCAGATGTAGATTTTTTCTGACAAAAAGAGAGGAATAATGAAGCCAATTTATCTTGATTACAATGCTTCGACACCAGTTTTGCCTGAAATAGCTGAAGCAATGTTACCTTTTTTAACATCTGAATTTGGTAATCCATCCAGTTCTCACTATTATGGAATGGAAAATTTACTGGCTATTGAAGATGCCAGGTTCAAACTGGCTGAACTGATAGACTGCGATCCGGGAGAAATAATCTTTACCAGTGGTGGAACAGAATCCAATAACATGGCTATCAAAGGATTAGCTTATGCAAAAATAAAAACCGGAAATCATATAATTACTTCTGCAATTGAACATCCCGCGGTTCTGGAAGTATGTAAATTTCTGGAAACAAGAGGATTTGAAGTAACTTATGTTCCCGTAGACAAAGAAGGAGTAATAAAAATTGATCTACTGGAAAGAGCTATAAGACCTTCCACGATTCTAATTTCAATAATGCACTCCAATAATGAAGTTGGCACCCTGCAACCAATAGCGGAAATTGCTGAGATTGCAATAAAAAACCATATCTGTTTCCATACCGATGCAGCCCAGTCTATTGGGAAAGTTGAAATTGATGTGCAAAAACTGAAAGTTGATATGATGTCCATAGCCGGTCATAAATTCTACGCACCCAAAGGTGTTGGTGCATTGTATGTAAAAAACGGAATTGAACTGGAGAAATTTATGCATGGAGCATCCCATGAAATGGGGCGACGCGCCGGAACAGAGAATGTGCTGGAAATAGTTGGATTGGGGAAGGCAGCAGAATATGTTAAAAAAAATCATTCTGAACTAATAAACAAATATCGTGTAACAAGTGAAATAATATTATCGGAAGTCATGAAATCAGATATTGAAGTGCTTTGTAATGGTCATCCTGAAAAGAGATTGCCTAATACCCTGAGTCTATCTTTTAACAATATTGTTGCAGACAGACTTGTAGGTAAACTTCCGGAATTGGCGATTTCTACCGGAGCAGCCTGTCACGCGGCAGAAATTCAGATTTCACATGTTCTGAAAGCCATGGGGGTTCCGGACGAATATGCCAAAGGTACTATTCGTGTTACGACCGGCGCTCTGACTACTGAAACAGAAGCAAAAACTGCAGCGAAGATAATCATCGATGCACTCAGAGATTTACAAAGGAGAACGACCTAGAGAGCATTTTGCCGGTCAATTCCATTTCTAAATGATATAAAGCCATATCAGTTTTACAGAAAAGAGCAAATCAGATTCGAGAAATAGATGATTGTTAAAAAGATTATTTGTAAGATCGTAACTGTTTACTGATAGAAATTTCTGCATCTGCCTGATTATCGAAAATCTCAAACAATGAAAAGAATCCCGCCATTTTTAAAAGCTCTACAACATTTTCGTTCAGCCCAAATAACGCCAATCCGCCTTCGTGCAATTTCATCTTTTTGGCAGCTCTGAGCAAAGCTCTTAATCCGGCACTGCTCACGTAATTGACTTTTGTGAAGTCAATTATTACACCTCTGTTTCTTTCCTCATATAGAGACAGAATCTTTTCTTCAAATTCTGCATAAGAAAGAGCATCTAATCTTCCTGAGACTGTTACTATAACTGTCTCTTTTAAAGTTGAATCAATAATTAAATCCATACACTCTCCCTCAATTCATTTGCTTTGTAATATCTATCTGTTTTTTTACACAATTATATCTTGTCTTTCAATCAAAAGGTCGAATGTCTAATTAAACACAATAATTCGTCTTTTAACAGGGACGAGAAGAGAAGCAAGTAGAGAAGCAAGAAGTGACTCGTGGCGATTCGGCAGTTGCCGAAGAGCATGAGTCGCTAATTGCGCCTGGTGTGCGCAGTTCCCGAGTCACACTCTCCCGAAAGCTTTCGGGATCGCTGCGACTCAAGTCCTGCTGGCTTGGCCTACCGTCTACCTATAATTGACGCCCAGAGGACTATTTTGCTATTTTTCATTTTTCACTTCCTCTATTCTCACGTCATCGCTGTCAGTATGAAAACCAAAAGAATATCATGGTG
>JAQVBK010000289.1 GCA_028690365.1 Candidatus Cloacimonadota bacterium | reverse complement strand
AGCAGAGTTAAATAGTCAACAATATTTTCGAGAATCATTGAGAGAATTCTTGTCTTATTTTGCAAACATAGTAGATTCTTCAGTACTAGTTATTTTGGAGGGAACATGCAGATGGAGATTAGAAATCAACTTCTACGAGACTATATAGTTTCAAAGAACAGTATTATCTCAATCGGTAATTTCTATCAGGTATTTGGCTGATGAACTGCTTACAAATTGCCGTCAGGTCTGATGGTTTCATTAGATAATGTTCAGATTCCGGTAACCCCAGACAACTTCTTAAAGTTCAATGATGGAGAAATTACACTGTATCTGGAAAAAAGTCTGCTGCAAAACAAAGTTGAATTTTTAATCAAGGACATAGGATATTTCACGATTGAAGTGAATAAAGATAAGTTGACAATAAATTAATCATTTTGTTACTTGTCATCAGTATTTAGAGAATTTTATACAATTCAGGAGAATAAGATGAAACGAAATCACTTCAGATTTTTGATTATTTGTGTGTTACTATCAATTCTTTTTGTTGCGGCAGAATCCAAGGATCGCGAACCGGTAGTTATTGAGTTGCCTCAGGCAATATATGTGGAAGCTCCCGAATACTATCATTTCGACACCAGTCCAACCTTATGCGACACCTTTCACATAAAATTATCAATTGATAAAAAGGGAATTCTTGAGGATGTTGAAGTAGTGAAATCAACAAATGATTTAAGGAACTATTCATTGGTGTTTGCTATGGATAATTGGGTTTTCAGGCCTGCCCACAAAAAAAACAAACCTGTAAAAATTGATTGTGAAGCCATCGTAGTTATAGAAAGAGATAAGAAGAAAAATGTTTCTGTATTGAGCGACATCATGTACTACAATGATCAAGAGCATTCCAGACTTCTTAAAATAGATTTATCCAGGTCCAAAGATGCGGAAACCTATCGGTTAAGCAAACTTCCTGAACCAATAAAAATAATTAATCCTGAAGTACCAAGAGAAGAGAGAAGAAAATTCGAGAATGCGGTCGTTACTGCTAAGCTCTTGATTGGCACAGATGGTTCTATCCATTTCATTGATATAATAAACTCCGAAAATATAAATCTTACCAGAGCTGCAGCAAAAGCAATTGCTGAATGGACATACAATCCAGCAGAAAAATCAGGTGAAAAAGTTGAGGTTTTTCTAATTACTCCCGTAACTTTTAAATAATTTTCTTAGAAAGTATTAACGTAATCAAAAAATATTCAATTGTCCATACTTTCCATCAAAACCAGCTGGATCAAAGTTAAAATTACCATTAATTACAGAACAGATTGCATTTATTACAGTTTTTTCAATTTTCCCTTCTAAACTGCATTGAACTTGTTTTACGCTACTTTGCCACAAAGATATTTCATCAGAGAAACAGTTCATAATTTTTTTGTAGCATTCTACCACCTTTCTGCCGGAAACATTTTTTGTTTTAAAAGCATAGGCAATAACTTCAATGAGGGGAATAAGATGAATAAACTTTCGCTTACTAAACTGCAAATCTTGATTTTTCTGCAATTGAAGACATCTTTGTTTTACTCCCAATGTCATTTTTTTGCCACACACCGGACATATAGCAGGAGCATCTTCAACAAAGAAAATTTCTTCCGAATGACCTTCCTTGTCTTCTCTGTGTCCGGTTAAAAAATAGCGTCCCTCCGCCGGATTGAATTCCGCTGTAAGAAAGACATCATTGTTCCTGAGAGCAGAGATAATTCCAGAATAGTTCATAGTGTCTGCTTCCAGAATAGTAAATTCTCTGCCAACCCGATTTAAAGCTGCACTATGACAGTCACTGGAAGAGATCATAGTCATTTCTGAAAAATCAGGAATTTTTCCCAGCATATCTGGATCAGCACTGAGTCCTGTTTCTATTACCCTTATTTGCGAAGTAAACTTGCCGTAGAATTCGTCAATGTTTGTAAGCATGTTTTTACTGCCCATTATTCCATCAGGAGTCATTACATGAGCAGGAATAATTTCGATTAAAGCATGAATATCTGCTATCTCAAAAAATTTTTGTTCCAGTTCTGATTGTGTTTTTGTAGTAATGAAAGGTCTACCGATAGTATTCTTCATTTGCCACTTGTTCATCAGCTTTTGCATTTTAAGGACTGACTCAAAATTTGGGAAAAGAATCACATGATGCGCTACAGTACGGTTTCTGTAAGAAGGCAGTTTTGTAGATAGTATCACCTCTGTTTGCAGAATGAATTTCTTTTCATCGTTCTTTAAGTGGAACAATCCATCTTTTTCAATCAGCAATTCTCTTAATTCATCTGTTCTGGGCGGGTAAAGACAATCTCCGGTTGCAAAAACATCAATTCCTTTCCATTTCATTGTCTCCGCTACTGATGAAAGACTTATATTGCCTACTCCACCTGCATAACCTGAATGTGAATGTAAATCTACGGCAATTTTCATGAAACTATTTGAGATTATTCCTCATTTTCTCAGCAGCCAGTTTAACTGCATCAATTATCTTCACATATCCTGTACAGCGACATAAGTTACCGTCGAGAGCTGTTTTGATATCTTCCTCGGTAGGATTGTTATTTTTTGAAAGCAGTGCATACGTTGACAGAACCATTCCGGGTGTACAATATCCGCACTGTACAGCTCCTGCTTCAGCAAAAGCTTTTTGAATCGGATGAGGTTCAAGGTTTGTGCCAATTCCCTTCACAGTTGTAACAACTTTTTCTCCCACTGAAGCTGCAAATACCATACAAGAATTAACCGGATTCCCATCCAGCAGAACCGTGCAGGTTCCACAAGAGCCCTCTCTACAACCATCCTTTACTTCGGTATAATCATTATTTCGGAGAAGATCCAATAAGGTGTCCTTAGGTGAAAATTCAATTTGTTGAACCTTTCCATTTATGTTAAAATTCTTTTTCATCAGCACTCCTGAAATTTTGCAACAGTCGTCTCAGCTGTACAGTTAAAACTTCTTTTAAATAATCATTACTTCCATGCCTTTTCCCTACAAATTCAACCCGATCTTTTAGGTGAAAAGACGGTGAGTTTATGAAATTTCTATCTTTCATGATCTCCCTTACAGTCTCCGTCATTTCACAGTAGAGTGATTTACATCCGGTTACAATTATTCTCAAACTTGTGAAATCTTCTCTTGAGACAATACTAGAAGAGTCCTTTGGACTATTACTGATGATTGAGATAGTAAAAGCAGGATAATCGAATGAAGTTCTTACCTCCCGATAATAAGTGCTATGAACTGATTTTCGGGGAATTATTACTGACTCAATAAGTCTGTTTTGTAACAACTTCCTATTAGCCAGGAAATCTTTGTAGAAAATTCTTTCTTCTGTGCCAGCCACTCTAAGTTGAGAGTCCAGTATCAATAAAGGTCCCATCAAATCTGACCAAATTGGAGAAAGGAAAACACTGCCGCCAATTGTGATCCGGTTTCGGAGTAGAGTTGAGGCTGCTTTTGATAAAGATTGAATTAAGAGATGCTGTTTATCAACTATCTTAATTTTTTCTACAAGATTTGAGAATGTTAACATACTACCGATGATATATTCTGAATCTGTTTCCAAAAATGAATTCAAACCAATCCCCGATAACTCAACTATTTCGGAAATTCTATCTGGATTTGAACGTAAGATTCCTGTTCCACCAGCATGTGGAATTACTCCTTTTGAAACGAACTCAACTGCTTCCTCTATAGAGGCAGGGTAAAACCATTCCATAAAAACTCCCGTCAAACAAACTTTTTAGATGCAAAAGCATGATGCGAATCAGGGATTATTGAAAATTCTGTCAAGCAGGTATGTGATTTTGTTTTTTTTAATCAACTTAGATAGTAAACTTGCCTTCTAAAAGTTTGTTATTGTTATGCCAACTGATTTTACAGAAAGACCATGAATTCAGTGTAGAAGGAGTCTAAAAGGCTTTTAGTCACTGAATTCATGGTTATAAATTTGTTTTAGGAAGAGAAGTATAGCGCTAAG
>JAQVBK010000033.1 GCA_028690365.1 Candidatus Cloacimonadota bacterium | reverse complement strand
AGCGTTCATTCATGAACTGTGTTTCAGATGTGGATCAGCAGGAAGCAAGAGAAGTCGGAGAAAAAGCTGCTCAGTTTGCAATATGGGATAACAGGGACGGTTCAATCACAATAAACAGAATCGGTTATTATTCGGTGGATTACAGATTAGTTAACTTGAAGGATATTGCCGGTAAAACCAAACACATGCCCGATAATTTTATTAATGAAAAAGGAAATCACATTACTAATGATTTCCTCTTTTATGTCAGACCTTTGCTAGGTTCAGGATTGCAGGCAGCACATAGACTTAGAGTTCCTTTAGTAGAAAAAATTCTGAAGAACTAATAGAAAAAACGAATCAAAAGGCAGTTCTTAATCCATCTTTATCGTCAATTAATGAACTGCCTTTTTTTATATCTGATGAATTCTGATTTCTAATTCATCTTCATTCTCATCCTTCCATGATAGCTCGTAGATTTTGTTGTCATTTATAAAAATATTCATCAATTTCTTTTCCGGTATCCAATTGTGAATAATTTCCCCACTTGAGTTAATTATATCAAAAATTACTTCTCCTTGTTGATCAATGGTTTGTACCCAAAGTCGATGATTATCATCATATAATAATTTCGTTATTGCCGACATATATTCATGATTAACCGGCTTAACTTGGCTGGACTCGAAATTTTTCTCCACTTCAGCTATGTGTTCATCCGAATTTCTGACCTTTGCAAATTTCTTAACGAATTTCTTTTGATTGATTCCATCGGCATTATATTGGTTAATGAAGTAATCTGATACCGATTGAGTTGCAACAAACACATTTTCGTTGATAACTACAAAGTTACGCCCAACAGACATGTCAAAAATCTTGAAATCAAATATCCATGAATCGATCACAATTGTAGTATCCGGTTTAACAACCTTTATTTGATTATTAAGACACATTTTCTCACGACTGAATTCTGCAACCATTTCAGCGTAGAAATTATGAGAAAACTTTCTTTCGGAAATAGTATTCATCACGTCTAGATCTTTTTCTTTCAGATAGTTTCCTGAATAATCGAAACAGACAATCTTAGCTCGTCCTGCATCTGGGATTTCAATTAATTCTTCTTGTGTATTGTTGATTATAGTCATTGGACTTGAGAGTTCTCCCGGTCCTTTCCCTTTTTTATTGTAGTTGATTATTAAATTCCCTTCATTATCAAAAATCTTCAAAGTTGCTTCTCTTATACAAAGCAAGTAGATGTTACTATCAATTACTTCAAAATCGGTTGGAACTTCGAAAACAATTTCTTCTAAATCAATTGTTCTAATCAATTCTGTTTCCAGAGTAGTTACCTTTTCTGCACTGCATTCGATGATCTCAGGAATTTTCTGTTCAACAGAACAGGAAATAATAGTAAAAATTACTGTAATGGTAATCAGTAGTCTAATTTTCATAAATAATCTCCTCCATAATTGGATGTTTGTTTATCAATCTGAAAGAAGAAAACTGCATTATTCTTTTACTGGAATGATATGCTTCTCCAATTCTTTATAAATGTTTTCACCACGAAGTATTTTTTCGGTATTAACAAACTTCCCCTCTTTATCAATAAGAAATAAATGAGGAATCCCTGTGACGGCGTATTTTTCTATTATTGAGTGATCATAGTCCAAAGTTATAATCCAATTCTTCTCATGTTCTTCTGCAAATTTTATAACTGTAGCAGAATCTGTTTCCCAGGCAACTCCAATAATTGCAAGTTTATCTTCATCAAACATTTCTCTTGCTTTTTTAATATTCTTAATTTCCATTTCGCATGGAACGCACCAAGTCGACCAAAAATCCAATAAGACAAATTTCCCTTTAAAATCGCTTAATTTATAAGTTTTATTCTCAATATCTGTAAAGTCAAAATCTGGAGCAATTTTCATAGAATAAAAATTGATGCTATATTTAAGTTGTTCAATTTCTTCCTTAAGAGATTCAGAAGATGACTCCATGAGGTTCATTTTTTCCAGAATCATTGCTGAATACTTTTCCCCTTTATAAACTGCTTGATCATAGTCTAACAACTTTCGGTAATAATCAAGAATATTGCGTTCCCTCTGCAATCCTCTGTAGCTTGATCTAATCTTCCTCTCAACAATCTCCAGACTTTCTTCTTCATTCTCCCGGAATTCCGAACTATTCATCATCATATAGTAACTACCATTGTATGAAGTGAAAGAAAGATTACTAATTTGCTTGAAATTGCTCCATGATTCAGCAATATTTTTCTCGTAATCTGACAGAAGTGATAAATATATCTTTTGATTCAGTAAGTAATCAATCGTGGACTGATACAATGATTGCTTCAACATATCATCGATGCTTTTCTCAGATTCTTCGAAAGAGATTTTTGTTTTTGCAATTATTTCTTCAATCTCATCATCACTATAGTTTCTAAAAAAAGACCTTCTGTCCTCTACGCTTCCTCTTCCATAAATTAAAATGCTGGCTTTTAGAACTAAGTTCATCTCTTCAACAATTTGTTTAGTTTTGGTATATTCTTCAGAAAGAGGGTTGTTACTCCACTTACCGGTCGAGTTCTCTTTGTTTTCCTGATTGTGATATTTTGTGAACTTATCTAAATCTGCCGATATTTTATAAATTCCGGTTTTCGAAGAAGTAACAGAATAGTAGTCACCGCCATGATCATATTCATAAGAATCTGAGTTAATCGTATTAGAGTAGCTGTGATGTTCTGTATCAAAAAGGAATTGATATCTCATCTGAGGCTTATCATAAGCTATTTCAACCTGATATATGCTGTTGCCTACATGAGTCATTTCTACAGAATTCTTCCAATTAAACTTATTGAAATCACCAACAAGTGAAACCACCAATACGGTGTCAGAAACCGCAGCCGGAACTAGAGTTGCATTCAAAAACGGTTCTTCATCAATAATTTTAACTTTGTCTCTGAATGATTCATAATTAGGATAGGATATATGAATCCCATAAGTTGTGTTTATGAATGGCACTTCAACCATGTAATCTCCGTCAATATCTGTCACAGTCTGGCTTATCAAGTCTTCTTCCCTTTCCCTTTCAACATCATTATAGAGCCTGACCTCAATTCCTTCGGTATACTCCAAATCAGACAATTTGACTTTTCCTGAAATATAAAAAACATTTTCGGCAAAACCAACAGTAAACATCGCAAAAGTGAAAATTAAATATAGTAGTCTCAACTTTCCTCCTAACTAGTATAGATTTCAATTTTTAAATATATTATTTGCATTACAATAACAGCTATTATTAATTCTGTGTTCAGCGATTCTTGTCAATCCTTTTTTTAAGGCAATTCTGTTTACTTATTAGAATTTCATTTTAAATGAATCAAGTAGCTAGTTCTCTTAGGCAAGACTACGCTGTTTTCTGTACAGATTTGAAGCAGCACTTTCACCAGCCAACCAGCCGGTTGAGTAAGCAATTTGTAGATTATAACCGCCGGTATCTCCATCCAAATCCAAAATTTCTCCGGCAAAAAAGAGATTAGGAACAATCCTTGATTGCATGGTTTTTGAATGAATCTCTTTAGTACTGATACCGCCTGCAGTCACAATTGCTTCTTTAAAAGAACGATGACCAATTATTTTGAATCTAAGAGATTTCATCAGATTTCTTGTTCTCTTTCTCATCTCAGCAGAGAATTGATGAGCTGTTAATTCCCTATCAATTTTAAGCTCTTCTGCAAAAAAGTCAGCCATTTTTGCAGGAAGCCAAAGTTTGAAGAGATTATCAATTTTCATTTTACCGTGTTTACCAATATCATCCTGCATCTTAAAATCCAGTCTCTGTTCATCATATTGGGGATACAAATCTAATCTTATTTCAACACTTTGCTCTTTATCAATATCTTTCACAGCATACCTGCTGAGATTAATAATTGCAGGTCCAGACAAACCGAAATGGGTAAATATAAGTTCTCCTTTGATTTCACTTATTTTTTTATTGTTAATCCACAATGATACTCCGGTTTTTCCCAATGAAAGTCCCTGCAACCTTGAGGCATTATCTCCCTCAGTCTCCAGGGGAACAAGATTAGCATAAGTAGGAATAATGCAGTGCCCGACCTTTTCTGCCAAACTATATCCATCTCCAGTGGAGCCTGTGCCCGGATAAGATTTTCCACCCGTACAAAGTATTATCTGTTCAGGCTTTAGTATTGTTCCGTCTTCACATTCCACGCAATCTATTAGGTTGTTTTTTAATGAAAAACTTTTTATCTTCAGATTACATGTAACATAAATCTTCCGTTCATTAAGTTTACCCATAAGAGCCACCAACACATCTTCAGCTTTACCGCTTTTCGGATAAATCTTTCTATCATTTTCTTCAGCTGTTTCAACCCCACAATCGTGTAACAGATTTAAGATATCCTCAGCGAAAAAAACATTGAAAGCATGTTTAAGAAATTTGCTGTTTGGATGGATTTTTTTATAGAAATCATCCATTGGGTGTAGATTGGTTATATTACATCTTCTGTTTCCAGTCAAAAGTAGTTTCCTGCCGGGAGCATACATTTTCTCAGCAATAGTAATATCCGAAGTAAACCTTGAAGCACTTATTGCCGCCAGAAGTCCTGACGGACCAGCCCCGATAATAAGAATTCCGGTTTTTTCTTCTATATTCATTTTAAACCCTTATTTTTTTCAGACAATCGAATCTTTGTGATTATCAAAACAGAATCTTTACCTGTTTTCAGGTTAAGTTTACTACAATTGGAATCTGTTTTAATCAAGGCAAAATCCCCTTTTCCCAGTATAGATTTCTGCGTTTGGATTATGGCTTCCCCTTTAAAAATGTAAACTCCCAGATAATCTTCTTCAGAACAATCTACATCAACAACCTGATCATGTTTCAGGCTCAAACCTAAAATTTCACCTTTTGTCCTTCCTCGCAGCATCAGGTTAAAATCTGTTGCTATACCTACCCCCTTAGTCTCAATTTCGCCCAAAAAGGAATATGCCTCCAAAGGTCTTAGACTTACTGGATTTTCCCCCTCATGGTAAAGCTGCAGATTTCCTTCAAGAATCATGATTATTCTATTTACTTCCGGTAAACGAGTAAAATCAGATTCTGGAATATTAACTGTTGCGGTGCTGATGCGAAAGCAAAAATTACTCTTTTTATAGGATGAATCAAGCGGATATATAGCCAACTGAGTAGTTGTTCCACCCATCCAGGCAGATGATATCTGTTCATTTTTTTTTGTAATTTTAATATCCATTTCCCCTCTTTTTTAGGCATTTGAATGACGGGGATTAGAATAAGGGAAAAATGTCAAGAGCTGTAAGAATAAGATGAGTAGAATAATGAAAAAAGGCAGCTCAAGCTGCCTTTTAATGCCAGATTTTGGTCTCTTTATCTGTTTTTTCTGCCTTTAACCCTGTTTAGCCTCATTTCTCTCAGTTGTTCTTTCTGCTCAGTTGTTAATATGTTCAAAATACTTTCCTGAGAAGTTATCATAGCCTTTTCCATTTGAGCTTCCAGCTTGCTTATTTCATCAACTTTCTTTTTTGCTTCGGCAAAGTTTTCATTATTAAGTGCAACATGTTTGTCTAACCTCAGATTTTTAATTTCTGCTTCAGTATCAATCATCTCCTTACGATGTTTAATTCTGATTGCATCGACTTTCTCAGTTTGTTCAGCATTAAGATTCAGTTCATCCGGTAAAAACATCATTTGTCCATTAAATCCCCTATCTCTACCTAATTCGCCTCTACCTTCGAATCTCTCGTTGCAATCATCGTGTTCTCTCTCCATTCCTCTTTTCTTCATTCCGGTTTGAGCAACCAGAAGTGTACCCGTCACAGCAAGTACTAGTATCAGGATAATTGTCTTTCTCATTTTTAACTCCTTTTTATATTTGACTTTAAGACAATTGTTTTTCGTAAATCCTGCGTCTGTTTATTTTTTTTTAAAACTAATGATTTAAGAATCTGTAAATACTATACAACTATCGAATTTTTCCTGCTGCTTTTTTTTCAACAAAATCAATCTGTTCATTCATGCAACAGTTTCACGTTTATCGGTAAACAAGAATGCTATTTAAAAATCATAGATTGTTATCAAAAAAGTTTACATCAAACTGTATTTTTTAAAAATGACTTTAATAAATTAGATTGGAGGAAAAATGAAAGCAAAATCAGTATTACTAACATTCTTGGTAATGAGCTTATTTTTAATATCCTGTGGTGGTCCGAGCAGGACAGTCAGCAGAATTTCAACAGACACGGTAACAGATTTGAGTGGAAGATGGAATGATACTGACGCCAAATTAGTTGCAGAACAGATGATTTCAGATGTAACTTCACGCCCATGGTTGTCAGATTTCCTTACAGAAAATGGGAAAAAACCTACCGTGATAGTAGGAACTGTAAGAAACTTAAGTTCTGAACATATTGAAACCGGAACTTTCATTAAAAGTATGGAACGTGAACTCATCAATAGTGGAAAAGTTCGTTTTGTTGCCAGTAGCGAAGAACGATCAGAAATCAGGCAAGAACGTTCAGAACAACAGATTCATGCTTCCGAAGAAACTGCAAAAAGATTAGCTGCCGAAACTGGAGCTGATTATATGTTAAAAGGAAGTATTAAAACAAATATCGATGCAGTAGATAATCAGGAAGTAAAATTCTATCAGGTAGATCTGGAACTTATTGATGTTGAAACAAACGAAAAAGTCTGGATCGGTACAAAAGAGATAAAGAAATTCGTAGAAAAATCCAGAACAAAGTGGTAGAATATGAGAAGATTCCTAATTGCACTATCTGTATTAATACTTGCTTTACTGGTTGGCTGCGCTTCCATGTCAACCAGTAAAAGTCAGTATTTAGGAATTGATAAAAAACTCATGGAAAGGGATTATGCCTCAGCACTAGCACAGATTGAAAGCGAAAAAGAGAAAGGATACACGGCAAAAGACAGAGTTCTCTTTTATCTTGATGCTGGAATGCTGGCTCATTACAATAAAGAATACACAAAGAGTAATGAATATCTCACACAAGCTGAAAATGCCATTGAAGAACTTTTTACCAAAAGTATTTCTAAAGGAGCAGCTTCATTGCTTCTGAACGACAATGCCCTAGAATACTCGGGTGAAGATTATGAAGATATTTATCTGAATGTATTCAAAGCCCTTAACTTCATAGAACTGAACAATTTTGATGCTGCTTTTGTAGAAATAAGAAGAATCAATCACAAATTGAACATGTTAGAAGATAAGTATAAATCAATGGCAGATCAATATAATCAATCAGAAGACAAAGGTGCAAACTTTGAAATCGGAAAGAATCAATTTCATAACTGTGCTCTGGGAAGATATCTGAGTATGCTGTTGTACAGAGCTGAGCACCGCTTTGATGATGCCAATATTGATTTACAGAAAATTAAGGAAGCTTGGCAACTACAAAAACATATTTACGATTTTAGCAGAGCTGATCTAAGTGATGCTTTATCAGCAACCGATAAAGCAAAAATCAATATTGTCAGCTTCATAGGTAATGGACCTGAAAAGAAAGCCAATACATTATATATCCATACTGAACAAAATCAGATAATAATTGCTTCTACTGAAGAAAACCCCAGAAATAAGCAAGCTCTCACTGATTTCGACGTCATCTATTGGCCTGGTGTTTCTGAAGGATATCACTTCAAACTGCAGTTACCTTACATGGAAAAAAAAGGTAGCGACATTACAAAAATCAAGGTCTATATTGATGATCGGTATAAGGGTGAATTAGAAAGAATAGAGAGTTTAGAGAATGTTGCATTTGAAACCTATAAAATCAAAGAACCAATAATCTATCTGAAAACTATCACCAGAACAATCGTTAAGGGGCTTCTGTCAGAAAAAGCAAAATCTGAAATGACAAAGAATGTAGATAATCCTCTGGCAAGCTTTTTAATGAGAACTGCTACTGACATAGCAGTTGACGCTACTGAAAATGCTGATTTGAGGATTTCAAGATTCTTTCCTGCTTTCGCTCACATCGGAGAATTTGAAGTTGATCCCGGAGAACACACAATCAGAATTGATTACATCAACAGTAACGGAGCCGTTTCTACAAGTGATATACTTGGCACAAAGAATGTCTCAGCTGGTGGTTTAAATCTTTATGAAACTTATCATCTTGATTAAAAATGATTGTTAAATCTGATTTTACTAATTTGAGAGGAACAATGAAACGAATGAGAATTATACTTTTATCTATTCTACTTGGGTGTTCTTTATATGCAAAAAGCAGTAATCAAGATACCCCGGAATGGCTAGATGATCCCGGTTCAAAGTATCCTGAAAACATGTACCTTACGGTAGTTGGAGAAGGTGACTCACGTAAAGCTGCTGAAAATGATGCGACAGGTAAAATGTCCAGAATATTTGAGGCTAAGATAAAAGTCGAGAGTACTTATCTGGAACGTTACATAGAGCTAACCAAAGACAATTCATCCTCATCCAGTTCTGTTTCAACTTCAGATAACACAGTGGCCGTTCAATCAGATCAAACACTTTTTAATCTGAAGTTTTCGGACAGCTACACTGATGTTCGCGGGAGAGTACATGTTTTGGGGTACATTAATCGTTTTGAAACAGCCAGCATTTATGAAGACAAGATTTCAGATAATTCAGAACAGATAATTTTCTTTATAGAACAGGCTCTAGCTGCCTCTGATCCTATCGAGAAATACGCAAACTATAGCGCAGCAACGACTGTTGATCAAAATAACAAGGTTCTTATGGAACAGTTAGGGATAATCTCTCTCACAACCAAAGAAATGTTGGAAATCAATTATGATTCCAATCAGTTAATGAAAGACTTTATTGAATCTGCCAGGGCAATAAGCTTTAGTGTAAACATCAGTAATGATACAGATAATAAACTAAAAAAAATGGTTGAAGCTCTTTTAACTGATCTGGGTTTCTCACTTCAAAAAGATGCATTATTGTATCTTGATGGAGAAATAGATTTCGAAAATATGGATCTACCTAGGAAAGAGAAATTCGTACGATGGGAATTGAATATCAAAATCACAGACCGAAATTCAAATGTCATTTTTTCTCTTAACAAATCGAATAGAGAGGGGCATGTTTCTTATGCAGAAGCTCGTGCCAGAGGATATCGGGAAATTGAGAAGGAATTCAATAATAAGTTGAAAAGAAGTCTGTTAAGTTATTTTGACAGTTTGGTAACCAGCAAAAAAAAATAGCCTCGTAAGAGGCTTTTTTTAACTTTCTTTCCATATCTCATACATCTCATGTAGAGAGCAAATCCACACATCGTTTCTTTTTGCCCATTTAATAAGATGCCAGTAGAGTTGCCCCCACAATCTAAAATCGATAAAATCAAAAGTATTGTTGTGCCACAAAATTGATATATGCCCTCCACTTTTTGCCATTTTTTCGAAAAACTCAGTAATTTTGTTTTTAGCCAGAAAATAGGGTAAATTTAGAAGAGCTGGTGAATTTAAGGTTGTATCCATTATTGTAAAAGGAATTTCCAGTACATTGAAAGGTCGGTTATTGACAATATCAAAAGGATAAAACGGATAGGAAGTTCCTGCTCTGAATCCATAGTTCTTCCTGAATCCAATGGAAGCATCATACTGAATTCCTGCTTTCTCCAGATTTGAGAATAGTTTCTGGTATTCAAAGTATAGATAGTGAGTTCGGAAACCTTTCACATTAGGATTAACTTGCTTAATTTCGTCTAATTCCTTTTTTAAGATATCAAAATCAAAAGCAGAAGATTCACTGCCATGAAAGGCAATGTTTTTCTGTTTAACTTTATTGAGAAAATATTTTTTCACAGATTCATCATTTAGATAATTTCTTCTTGTGTCATCATAACTTGTTTTAGCTAAAAGAAACAGTGTAGAATCAACAGATAGTTTTTTTTCGTGATTCAGCATACTATCGAATTCTTTTTCAGCTGAATAAAAGGGAGACTTAAGTTTTCGCAGAAAACATTTAATCCTTTTGGTAGAATTATTGTTTAACTCTGTACTCTTGTCTTTCTTTTTCTCCGTTTTCATGGTAGGTTTATTATAACAAACAGAGCCATAACCCCAGTAATCAACATCGTGAGAAAGACTTAAGGCAAGTTTTTTGTCTGTCTTCCAATTTGTGCTGATATTTCTTGTATCAAATACTAAAGAAAGAGCTACTCTAAAAATCTGACAATATCTGTCTACAACAGGAATATCTGTGAAGTTCAATAGATATTGTAATGATTCGTGATAGTCATAGCGCTGTTCTACCGTGATAGGTTTTTTTGACGTAAATTCTTGCCAGCATGACAAGAAATAGAATGCTGAAGCAACAATATCCTTTCTTATTTTTACTCTGTTTTTATTGTGAGTAAATATATCTCCCTGTTGAGAGAAAAGAAAAGGAATGTATTCACCGCCAAAAAGACTCATAATGACATTTTTTTCTTCATACTGCTTCTTTTCTTTGAAAAAATTGAAAGTGGATTGATCACAGTAAATCTGAATTTTAGACTCGGTTTCCCGTTTTAATCCATAATAGATATGAATCTCTTCCTGACAAAACTCGTAGAAGAATCTGGGTTGAAGACGAAGAATTTTGAAATATGTTCTGAATGCATATTCAGCCTGAGGAATAAAGCTTTTGTCTATATTCAGCAGGACATTTATAATTAATTTTGATCCGTCATCAGATAGAATCAGAGATGATTTCATAGTAGTCCTTTTTAATCTTCTGTAATATTTATCTTCTTGGCAAGACTTGAGTAATTAGTAATTGAGAATTTATCAATTTTTTTGTATTTGTTCAGAATATGAGATATTCTTTTGATTGAGTCATTCATATCATTGAGGTATTTTCTCACTTTGGGATTAATGTACTCCTCTCCAATCTCATATTCCAAAAGTTCCATATTTCCCTGCACAACCATTAGTGGTTGATTGATTTCATGATTAGCAGTAACCGCCATTGCTAGAACTGCATTTTTTCTTTCCAGCTCAATTATCTGCCTTTGATTATCATTAAGTTGTTTGTAAGCATTGGAGTTCTCAAGTGCTATCGCCAGATATGAGCTGATAGCTTCCAGCATTGTAACTTTGTTCTGAGAGAAAGCTCTTTTTCTAAAAGCCTGTACAGAAAAAACACCAACAATTCTGTTCACAGTTTTCAAAGGAATAAACACACATGAGTGCATATTGTTTGCATCTGTGAATGACGATTTATTGAGATTTCTTTCAGAGCAGTATTCGTCGAAATTATTAATAATTACCGATTTTCGGTATTTCAGAACTAATGCAGAAATCGACGTACTGATCTCCGGATTAATCTCAAAATCGCTATTTGTATGTGTCTTTGCAGCAAAAGTATCAACCGTTAACAAGCTGTCCTTTAGAAGAGCTACAGAGATATAATCGCATTTTATGAGAGAACTGATACTATCATAGAGAATCCTCAGAATGGTTTTACTATCAAGGGATGAAGTAATCTTTTGTCCTAATTCACTAATTTTTTGTATAGTATCATAGGTATTAGTGATTTTGTCATTTTTCTTTTTGAGTTTATTATTCAATCTATCAAGAGTTTTGTTTATCTTCTCAAGTCCGTGATTTCTAAGCAATTGTCGTTCTATTTCAATTCTGGATTCTAACTCAAGGTTTCTCTGTAGTTCCTGCTCATTGAATATTTTTTTCGAAAGTTCATGGTATTCATTTTGTTTATGATAAGCTTCTATATAGTTTCCCTTACTAACAAAATATTCAATCAATACTTTTATAAAACCCATCTTAGCAAAATCACTGTTTATCTCGGGCAGAAATTTTTCAATTTCCATTAGTTCTTCATAAACATCGTAACCCATATTATCCTTAAGAAAGATTTCTACTCTTTTCAGGCGGTTAGAGAAAATGAGAAATGCACTCCCCTGTGAATTTGATAATTCAATACACACATTAATAAACAGAAGTGCTTTATCGTACTGGCTAAATTTACTATAGATCAATGCAATTGTCCCATAAGCCATAATTTTGATATCAATTTTTATAATTTTGTCTACTCTGTTTTCTAATTCATTAAGATACAGGATTTCTTCTTCCTGAGCGAGGACAGAAGTAATTAAAAGATTATTCAGAGCCAGTGATATTCCATCATTATCAGTACATTCTCTGTAATAACTAAGTGACTCTTTGAAGTATTCAATTGCTTTTAGTTGGTTTCCTTTTCTGTGATATAACTCACCGATGTTCAACAGAGAATGAGCAACATATTGTTGATCAGCATTCTTTCTGTCTATTTCCAATGATCTTAGATAAACATCCAAAGCTCTTTGATAATTTCCAAGATTATCATAAATAATCCCCTGATTATTAAGAATAGATGATACCAGTTTGGCATTTTCAACTTTTTCAGCTAACAATAATGCTTTATTCAAATATTCCAGACCTTTTAAAAAATTGGTCTGATAATAATATGATAGTCCGATCAATTGCAAACAAATTGCCTGTCCAAGTTTATCTTTAAATTTTACTGCATTTTCCAGAGCAGTTTCTGAATACTTTTTGCTTTTAACCGGATTACTCTCCAGAAGCAATATGGCTATATTACTCAGATATTTACCGCAATCGCTCTCAGGGCATTTTTTCAGTTTGTTTCTTTGCTCACGAATTTTCTCTTCCAGCGTTTTCAATCTGACTCCCCAATAAGAACTTCCTGTAGAATTTCCTGGATGTCTTTTACAAACATGACATCTACTCCTCCCTTTACTTTCTCAGGAATTTCTTCGTAGCTATCCTGATTTTCATAAGGTAGAATAACCTTCTTTACCCCTGCTCTCTTAGCAGCAAGAAATTTCTCTCTTACTCCTCCGATAGGTAATACTTTTCCCAGAAGTGTTATTTCACCGGTCATGGCAACATTGTGTTTGACTTTTTTCTGAGTAAAAGCTGAAACTAGTGAAGTAGTCAAAGTTACTCCAGCTGAGGGACCATCTTTAGGAACTGCTCCGGCAGGCAAATGAATATGTAAATCCCTGTTTTCAAATAAAGCCGGATCAATTCCGAATTCTTTGTGTTTCGCTTTGATAAGGCTATATGCAAGTTTTGCTGATTCCTGCATAACTTCTCCCAATAAACCGGTTAAAACAAATTTCCCTTTGCCCGGCAATAGAGTTGTTTCACAGAAAAGTATTTCCCCCCCGAAAATCGTCCATGCCAGTCCGGTAACCACACCAATTTCGGGAACTCTGTTTGCCATCTCAATGGAATGTTTGCGCTTTTTCAAGAAGATTTTCACATTTTTGTCAGTAACAGTAATCTTTCCGGTATCGCCTTCCGCAACTTTCCTTGCCACTTTTCTCATTATTGTGCCAATATTTCTTTGCAGATTTCTTACTCCTGATTCACGGACATAATACCTGATTATTTCCTCTAATGCCGATTTTCTAATGATCACGTTTTTCCCGTTTACTCCATTATTTTCTGCTTCTTTAGGAATGAGATATTTCTGAGCAATCGTAATTTTTTCTTCCTCAATGTAACTGGAGAATTCAATAATCTCCATGCGGTCTCTAAGTGCCATAGGAACCGTATCCAATCCATTTGCAGTAGTAATAAACATCACTTCGGACAAATCAAACGGCAGATTAATATAATTATCAACAAAACTGTTATTTTGTTCAGGATCAAGCACTTCCAGTAGTGCGGAAGCTGGATCACCTCTAAAGTCTCTGCCCAATTTATCTATTTCATCCAGCATAAAGACAGGATTAGCAGTACCACATCGTTTAATTTCTGTAATTATTTTCCCTGGCATTGCACCGATATAAGTTTTTCTGTGACCTCTAATTTCTGCTTCATCATGAATTCCACCCAAAGACAATCTGATAAATTTGCGATTCAATGAGCTTGCCACTGATTTCCCCAGAGATGTCTTTCCTACCCCCGGAGGTCCAACAAAGCAAAGAATAGGTCCTTTCAATTTGTTCCTAAGCTTTTTAACGGCAATATATTCAATAATTCTTTCTTTGGCGGTTTCCAGTCCATAATGATCGCCAGCCAGAACAGTTTCGATTCTTTTCAAATCAAGCTGATCTTCACTGTAAATTTTCCAGGGAATGTTAATAAGCCATTCCATATAATTTCTACTTACGGCATACTCGCTGGAAGCAGGAGACATCATTTTCATCCTGTTTAATTCTTCTTCGGCTTCATCTTTCACATAATCAGGCAAATCCTTTTCATCGATAAGTCTTTCCCATTTATCGATTTCTTGATCAACCTCATCTGTTTCACCAAGTTCTTTCTTTATTGCATCGAGTTGTTCACGAAGATAATACCTTCTCTGGTCTTCATCCATCTCCAGTTGTATTCTGTTTCTGATTGTATTTTCTATACGCAACTGCTTTATCAGATTTGCCAGAAATCCGTTGAGCTTTTTGAATCTTTTTTCCAATTCAATAGTTTCCAGGATTTGCTGTTTTTCTTCAATAGTAAAATTCAGATTACCTGCAATCAGATCTGCAACACGTGATGCCTGTTTAATATTTTTTAATCCATAAACAAACTCCTTGTTCATTTCTTCAGATTCTGAAATAAGTTTACCAAGAAGTTCAATTGATATATTTTTCAAAGCAGTTAATCCAGCATTTTCGTCTGCCGACTCAGGAATAATTTCAACCTCAACCTTGATAAAAGGCTCACTTTGGGTTATTGTTTCAACCTTAATTCTGGAAACACCCTGCAAAAGTAAACTGATTGAACCTTCCGGAGTTCTGAACATTTTAATTATTGAGACAGCCGTTCCGTGATCATAAATTTTAATCGGATCTTTTTCGCTCTGTTCCTTTGTCAAAAACAGTCCGAGAAGACGATCATTCGATAAAGCAAAATCTATCACCTGTTTGGATAATTCATCAGAAACTATCAACGGCAAAATAATATATGGAAACATGACTATGTTGTCGACATGTAAAACCGGAAGAGTTCTGGGAATCCGGCTAAATGTACTCACTTCAGTATTAGTATTCATATTACCTCTTTTCATTTTTTCATTTTTTTCACATAGTGGTTCAAAATTTTTGAGTCAATCAATTGAGTCAAGTTTTCGGTCGATTACTCTCTGATTACCTTTACCGGTTCTATGTTCAATGTTTTCGCAGCTGGATATAATGCCGATAATACTGTAATACAAATAGTAATAAAAGGAGCAATTAAAAAATCTCCTAATCTCATTTCAACCGGCAGATAATGAATTGACAAACCTTCAATAGGGATTGTTATCAGTTGATACTTCTGCTGAAGATACAAAAAAACCAATGCCAGTACAACACCGGTCACAATACCAACCAATCCCAATAAAAATCCAATCATCACAAATATTTTCATGAAGTCATTATTTCTTAGACCAATAGCCTTGAGAATACCAAACTCCCTTCTTTTTTCTGACACCAATTTTATAAAATTTCCGCTCATATTAAAAGCTGCTATAATAATCATCAAAGAAAGGGCAAGAAACATAACCGCTTTCTCCAGCTTAATGGAATTGAAAAGATTAGCTTCAAATTCACTCCAGTCCATTACACTGTAACTCTCACCCAATTCAGAAGTTAACTCAATAGCAACTTTGCCTGAAGATACATTCTCATGAGAAACTCCCTCAATGTGGGTACATGCATTTTCCGTAAGTGATGAAAAGAACTGTCCATTTTTGAGTGAAACAAAGGTTAGTGTTCTATCATACTCGGGCATACCACTGGAAAAGATTCCAACTACTTTCAATTTCTTGCTTTTGGGAACAAGTCCGAAAGGCGTTGGAACTGAAGCAATCGGAGAATACAGATTTACATAATCACCAACAGTCGAATTCAGTTGCATTGCCATCTCGAATCCGATAATTATTCCGTCTTCATCAAGTTCTTTGTCGGTGGGATAACCGATTCTCATCTTTTGCAATAAATTGGTTACATTTCTCTGTTTCCCTAAATCTACACCATAATTTATACAGGCAGAAACCTGTTCTTTACGCTGAATCATTAATTCGTTACGACAGACAGGAGAAACAAAGCGCAAGTTTCTGTTTTCCAGCAACTTTGATTCAATCTCACGATAATTTTTAATAGGAGAAAAATCACTTTTATTTATTAGAATTTCAGCTCTGGCATTGATCACCCTGCTTCTGATATCCCTGTCAAAGCCATTCATGACTGAAATCACGACTAGCAAAGCAAATACTGCAATAATCACCCCTAGTAGAGAGAGCATGTTCTGACTTTGCAGAAAGAAACTATTTTTCCCCTTTAGATATCGGTAAGCCAAATGGAGGTGATACATATTAAGCAATTCCGTTCTTATTCATAACATTTGAGTATTTCTTATCAACACCCATAATATGATTAACAAGCCAATCTTTTAGAAATATCATCAGATGAATCAAATCTGTTTCTTCATTACTCATAATCTTCCTGATATGTTCTGATAAATCATTCAAAAGTTTAGTGTGTAATTTTTTCTGTAAATCATAACCTTCATATTTTATTCTTTTCATCAATTCTTCTTCCCTGGCAAAATGATTTTTTGTCCATTCTGCCATTTCTTTGAGAATTGAAAGAATTTCACTTTGTGATTTTCTCATCTGAATTGCCTTATGGACTCTATTAATGTATTCAAAGATTCCTTTATGCTGTTCGTCCATTTCATGCACTTTTACCGAATAGGGTTCTGAGAATTTAAAAAGTTTTCTTTCAATACTCTTTTTTCCTGTTTCGGCGGGTAATTTAATCATAGAAACTAATCTGGAAAGATCATTACTGTGACTGTTAACTTCCATAGCTCCGGCATAGAGAACTGTAGAGTCATTTTTCAAAGCTGTGCTGTCATCACTTACTTCATTGACAGCAGCTGCAACATTATTGGTTCTCAACGCTGCCTGAGTAATGTTTTCGGTTACTTCCTGAATTGCAAGCGCAGCCTCGTTGACATTGAGAGACATATCGTTAATTCCGTTCGCAACATTATTGATATTCAGGGCTATGTCTTTGGTGGTATTTGACTGCTCTTCAACTGAAGTGGCAATCGTAGTGACAATCTCATTAACTCCTTCCATAATTTTGTTAATGTTTTGGATTTCCGCAATACCAACTTCAGTAGCTCTTTGCATAGAGGTAACTTTTTCCTGAATATCTTTTGTTGCCTTATTAGTCTGGCTTGCCAAAGCTTTCACTTCAGAAGCCACTACTGAAAAACGTATTCCTGCTTCACCGGCTCTGGCAGCCTCTATTGTCGCGTTAAGAGCCAAGAGTTTTGTCTGATCAGATATGACAGAAATCACATCTGTAACTTTATTAATTTCTTTTGCTGATTTTGCCAGTTCTGTTATTTCCCGGGTAGCTTTTTTTACGCTATCTACAGCATTTATGACAATCTGCTTACCCAATTCGGAATTTTTGGCAATCTCGCTGAAGGTAGCAGTCATTTCTTCAACTGACGCAGAGATATTTGTAATATTTTCTGAAGATTCAGATGCCCTATTGGAAACAGTCTTCATATTGACGCTTAGTTCTTCTGCAGCAGCTGAAACAGTAGTCATATTTTCATTTACAGCATTTGTATCTTCTGCAACAGCTTTTGCTTTGTCATTCATTTTTTTAGAAATTTTCTTCATGTTTTCTGATAATGAAGTCATTTCCTGGGAAGAATTAACCAGAACATAAGCGTTTTCGTTAATTTCTCTGACAATATTTACCAATGAAATTCTCATGTTTTCGATCTCTCTTGTAATATTATCAAGTCCGATTACACTCCCCTTTTTTACAGGTTGAGAAAAATCCTTGGCTGCAATCTTGCCAACATTCTCTCCAAGATCATTCAACGCAGATATCAACAATGATATGTCAGATGATATTTTCTGAACTTTCTCATCAGTTTTCATGAAACCTCCGTCTGTCTATTTCTTTTCTGGGTAAAGAAATGATGACATCTGTCCCTATATCTTTTTTGCTAATTATTTCGATTTTCCCATCATGAAGTTCCATAATCAATCGGGCAACAGCAAGACTAAGACAAGAACCGCTTTTATGAGACAAAATATCGGACACCTCAAACTCTTCAAAAATAACTTCAATTTTCTCAGGTTCTATACCAGAACCTTCGTCTCTCACAATTATGTAAGAATGACTTTCAGATTCCCCCAATTCCACCGTAACCGTTCCATTTTTAGGAGAATATTTAACGGCATTATCGAGTATGTATTCCAATACTTTTTCAAAATATACCCAATCTGCCCAAACTGAATAGCTTTTCGCAGGACTAAAGATAATTTTAACACCTCTGTCATCAATCCTTTTTTCCAGCGAAGACAAAGTTTTTTCGATATGGGTGTTTAGACTGTCGTCCCATTGACCTAGTCCTGATATCGCTTTTAATTCACAGTAAAGAGTACTTTTTTTTACAAAATCATACAATTTATTACTGCTTTCCATTATCATTCCAATCAATAATTTCGCATCTTTATCAAGATCTTTCATCTCCAGTAGTAGCTGAGCCGGTCCAATAATACCATTCAGAGGAGTTCTGCTTTCATGAGAAAACAGACGCATAATATTACTCTTTACCTGATCAACCTCCTCAGTGTATTTTAGTTTGAGAAATGTCTCAACTTTCGCTTCAAGTTCATCAATTTCAAAAGGTTTGGTAACGTAATCATCAGCTCCTGCTTCATACCCTTCCAAACGTTCTTCCAGAGATGTTTTACCGGAGACCAGAATAATTTTAACAAATTTATGTATCTTATCTTTTCTGATTTTGTGGCAAACTTCATAGCCATTCATCTTTGGCATCATAATATCAAGTAACACCAAATCAGGCTTGAAATTTTTCAAGCAACTTAGAGCTGTTTCTCCAGATTCTGCCAAGAGCAGAGTATAGTCATCCTGAAACATCTCCTGAATAATCCCCAGATTCACAGGATCATCATCTACTACCAAAATTCGATTTTTCCTGCGCATGCAATCACCCCTCTTATTTTTCAACCCCTCCCAACCATCAATGAGTCACATGGTATAAGTGACATAGCTACAAGTTAAGAACTAAATCTGAATTTTATTGTCAAG
>JAQVBK010000288.1 GCA_028690365.1 Candidatus Cloacimonadota bacterium | reverse complement strand
CTACCATCCTGGTCATAAAAGGAGGATTAAACGATAATCTTCCGTCAATGTCTGCCATAAACAACGCAATATTTGCATTACCTATTTTGGGTCTTTTATCTGCAGTGGTTTCTGTTTGATAAACAATTGTGCTTCCCATTTGAATTTCATCACTGAATTTATAGTCAGCTCTCATGCCAAATAGAGAACGTGAATCTATTGAAAAGATTGGTTTATACTCATAAGTAATGTCAATTTTTGCAGTCGGTTCTTTAGCTTCAGCTTTTAGCATAGTTACATTACCAAAATCGTAGTCAACAAGATAATCCGCATCTTCTTTTAGTGTTACTCCATCCAGTTTTACTACAACACTTCCTTTTATAATGTTCATGCTGTTAAGATTAATAGTTTCTCTGCTTCTTTTACCAGATACTTCTATCTTGATATCTGGATCTATGGATGTTTGACTAGGATTATCATAAATCTCTTCTGCTCCAAAGGGCAGAAACGGTTTCAGGAATGGGAAAATAAGAAGACCTTCCTGTAAATTCACAGTTGGCGAAGTATTTACGTAATCTGAACCTTTACGGAGTCTGAGATAATCTACATATTCACTCACTGAAGCACCTTCTACATCTGCTATATTTAAATTCTCCTCGCCATTAGCTTCTTCGGTATAAATCTTTATTTTAAAGCCTTCACTCTGTATTCCTTTATCAATAGAATATACATTCTTCATCTCATAATCCGACGTATCGGTTTCATTCGACTTGTCCCTACAGATTATTTTTAGTTCTACATATCCGTTTTCTTCCAGACTAGGATTACCGATTGCCTCCCCGGCTTTATTGGTATAAGCAATTCCCAATGTGCTTGTCGTAGTAATTTGCCTTAAGAGAATTAACACGCCACTATCATAATTAAAGCTAAAATCCGTATTAGCAAATAACTCAGTGTATTTTCGTAATTCACCAGTACCAATTTCCTGACCATCAATTTCAAGATTATCAGTAGAGGAATCTCCATCGTTAAGATATACTCTCAAGCCTCCATTCACATCTTTATCGGGCAGTAAATCAGGATTTTTGACAATCCATTTTCCATCTTCATCTAATGCAATAGCGTTATCTTCCCATTCAGGTTCAGGTTTAGGTTCAGATTGCGAATCAAAACCGGGCTCTCCTGCTAATAAGAAAAGCTCTCTGGGATCAACAACGTAGAAATATTTGCGTTTCTCATATCGATAAATGTTTATACGCGTCGCTGTGGAGTCTGATTGACCGGAATAGCTCTTTGAACTTTTTTGTCCTTCTTCCTTACTAATTATTGAAGTTATTTCCAGGTTTCCCATTTTCATTTTGGTTTTTACTCCAAAAAGCCCGGATGATGAAGCAGATGTACTGATATACTTTGAGCCGCTTAACGAAAGCGAAATATCTCCCGCTTCTATTGACTGGATTATTTCATCCTCGTCACCTTTGTAGCTAATTTCTATTTTATTAGGATCATCAAGAGTCAAATCTGTTGCTGAATGATGAGTCATCTTTACAAGAATTTTCTCACCTATGGTACCCTGTAAATTAAGTTTAAGATCCTGCTTCATTTTGGGAGTAAAATCAACCGAGTTATCACCATAAGCTTGACCTTTAGTTTCCTTAAGACTCCCTGATATAGTTATCTTCTGAGAACCTGTAAGAGATAACCTTGATTTTCTGTCGCCCATTATTCTTTTTACCAGCTTGGGCAGATTGTATTTTTTGGGATCAAACTCCATAGTCAGTAGTCCACGACCCTGGTCTCGTCCGGCAGTACTCTGAATGTCCTTTGTCATCTGTTTAAACAGTTCTCTAGATTTTAAATGATAAGTATTCTTCAAGTAATCATCGAAAGATGAATACGAAGGCTGACTGAGAGGAATTCCACTGATACTGTATACATAACTAACATCTAAATCATCGCTGTCCAGTTCAGCTTTTGTGGTAAAATTATTTTTGTAAAAAAAATTCTTCTCAAGTGAGTTGAATCCTCTGAATTTATCTACATATTTTCCATTTTTTATCGGTGTAAAACCACTTAAGAAATAGTTGTCAGGATTTAGTTCAGCATAGAGACTAAAACCGAATAAAAACAATATTGTTATTGATAATAATATCTTGCGCATATTACTCCGGAATATTTATTTGCTGAAAAGATCTGAAATCAGCTTCAGACCATAGAGTGTGAGAGTAGGATCAATTACATCAACTTCTTCTGAATTCTGACAGATCATTCCGGCAATTCCACCGGTTGCAATTGTCTTAAAAGTCTGCAAATATCCGTATTTACTCTTCAGCTTTTTTATAAACGCATCCAACATCAAAGTGTTTCCGGTTATTATTCCAGCCAGCAATGCGTCTTTAGTATTTGTACCAAGTAAAATGTCTGTAGCAGAAAATTTTATATTTGATAGAAGAGATGCTTTTGAGAAAAGACTGCCTGCTGCTATCATTATTCCGGGAATAATTGCAGTACCAAAAAAATACCCGTCTTTTCCAATCAGTTGGATAGTTGTTGCAGTTCCCAGATCCAACACTATGCAATTGTCATTGTATTTTTTCCAGGCCGCAAAAGCATTCACAATCAAGTCTGCCCCAATAAAACCAGGGTCAGAAACCGGGAAAGTCAAACCAATATCAGTATAACCCGAAACATTGATAATCCTACATTTGAGATACTTATCAGCCAATTGAGTAAAAATAGTTGTCAAATCAGGAACTACCGAAGAAATCACTAGTGAATTTAATTCCAGCAAATTAAGATTGCTATTTTCCACAAGAAGCTTTAGATTGCAATAATATTCATCTGCTGTTTTTAAAGTATCAGATTTGAGTCTCCAATCGCACAGTAACTCGTCATTCCAATAAACACCTGCAACAATATTACTGTTACCGACATCTATCACTAATATCTTTTTATCCATGTATTAATTCCTAATCAGATTTTTTTCTTATGGGTGGCAGTCCTAAATATCTTTATTTTAAGTCAAGGAAAGAATGACAACTCCTTATTAGAGCCGACTGAGAATGTTCGCTTGCCCTGAATTGATAATAAAAATCCCACCTTAATTTTTAATCATTAACCATATAGAGTGATAATCAGGTTTACATGGGTATAGAAATATTTCTATTCGTCAGCGAGCTGTCAGCATTTTCTCTCCCTGAAGCACTAACTGTAGTCATTATAATTATCAATATAGAACCTTTTCTAACATGGCAGTCAATTACTGCAGCAAACTATAATAAGATATTCTCCTTAGATTCTTAGGATAAGTTTTCCTAAAGATGAATCAGATTTTTTTTAGAGTGATCTGGACAGTACCAATAGATTCTCAGAAGAAATTATATTTTATAAAAGTGTAGTTTAATGAAATAAGAACTGTCTGAAAATTTGCAATAAAACACTTTACATAATCACCTTGCAGTTTTTTTTGCCCATAAACTTTTCTTGGAGATGTGAAATGATTAGATTTGCATTAGTTGGATGCGGAAGAATTTCTTCCAAACATTTTGAAGCAGTTTCCCAGACAGAAGGGGCAGAAATTATTGCCTGTTGTGACGAAATAATTGAGAGAGCAGAAGAGAGTTCAAAACAATACAACATCCCTGCTCATTATAAAGATTATTCAGAGATGTTTGATAAAGAGCAATTTGATGCGGTGATTATTTGTACACCCAGCGGACTTCACACTGAAGTTGGTATTGAAGCTGCAAAACGTGGTTTCAATGTTATCACTGAAAAACCAATGGCCATCAAACTTGAAAATGCTGACCTACTTATCAAAGCCTGCGACCACAATAGAGTTAGACTTTTTGTGGTAAAACAGAACAGATTGAATTCTACTATGCAATTGCTAAAAAGAGCTCTGGATAAAGGTCGTTTCGGTAAGATTTATCTGGTACAGTCCAATGTTTTCTGGCAGAGACCTCAGTCCTATTATGATTCTGCAAAATGGCGAGGCACCTGGGAATTTGATGGTGGAGCGTTTATGAATCAGGCCAG
>JAQVBK010000287.1 GCA_028690365.1 Candidatus Cloacimonadota bacterium | reverse complement strand
CATAGTAGCCATTTTCCGGATTATTGAAAAATTTTACATTCTCATGTGCTATTATCTGCAGATTTCTAATTGCTTCTTTGACCATCTGGTGTTCTTTCTGAGATTGATGGAAAGGAATGGTAATTGTAAAAACTATACCTACCAACATAATAATCATTAATAATTCAACTAAAGAGAACTTCTTTTTTGCAGTATCATTATTCTCTGTCATTTAGCTCCTCCATTTTTTTTGTGTTTAAGGTTTTAAACAGGTGCTTTTTGTCAAAACATTTTTATTTTTGACCTCAAGAAAAAAATCCTTTACAATGATTAGGTCATCAAAAGTTTTAACATACTTTTGCAAGATAAACAGAATCGGATGTGAATATGAAGAAAAAAAAGATCCTATTGCTAATGGTGCTAAGCTTATGCAGTTTTTTTCTGTACGGCTTTGAGGGCATTCAAAACACAGATTTTAAAATCGACCTGAATCGTGCCAGTCTCGACGATATTCGAAAATTGCCTTTGTCTGAAACTCAAGCAAACGCTATTTACAATTATCGTGAGTATGTAAGCCTTTTTACCAGCATCTTTCAATTAAGAGAAATCCCGGAAATCGATCAAAAAACATTTCTGCAGATTCGACCACTCATTGTCATAAGTAAATATACAGATTCTGATGAAGTGGCTCAACGCAGAGAAGAACTTGCCTACATTCTGGAGCAGTTAGGCAGCAATGAAGGTTTACAAGAAGGCATGTCAGATGTTTGGGAAGATTTGCTGCTGACAACCAGAAATGTTAACAAAATGAAATTCTCGGATTTAAATAGCATTCCAAATGTCAACGCACAAGATGCTGCTGCAGTACTGAAAAGAACTGCTCAGAAAGATACAATTATGAACTACAGAGACTTACGGAAAAGCGAAGGAATGTCTTACTATGCTGCCCGAAATTTAAGAAACTATGTACATTATCTGGATACAACTGAAACTAACCGGTTGTTTATTGATTACCAGCTCAAATACTCTGATTCCCCCTATAGTAGTGATCTGATGGACATTTATCGCGAATCTATGATCAGATACGCAACCAACAGTTCTTCTGACCCTTCCACGCCCGCTATTAAAAAAGCAACATACTGGGGTTATTTCAATATGGAAAGTGATCGGGCAGAAGTCATGAATAAACTCAGATTGAGATATGGGAAAAATTACAAAGCAGGAATTCTTCACAATCTCCCAAAAGGTAAATACTCGGTCGATGAACTAAATGATAACGATGAAGCTCTGTTGAAATATTATGCAGGTTATGAAAACAGCTGGGACACTTGGGGAAATCTTGATCTAAAAGCATATATCGGAAATTACCGAGTTACTTACGGTGAAGGTCTTGTTATGGAAAACACAGATTACTTCAGTCCAAGAAAAACCGGATATGGCTTCAATAAACGTATCAAAGGTGTCATCGGGGATTTGTCCAGAACAGATCAATATGCCCTCAGAGGAGCAGCAGCAGAAATCAGAAACAATCTTTTTGAAGTATCTTTCTTCTTCTCGAATCAGAAAAAATCTGCGATAGTCTATGACAGCAATGACAATGAGAAATTCGATGATGATGATTACGTACTTGCTTACATAAACCCAGGTAACAGTTTCTCAAATTCCGAACTCGGCGAATTTGAAGATTATCTCAATAATTATACGGACAATCACGGCACGAACTGCAATCAAGTAAGAATTGCACCGAGAAAGAATTTTCTTCAGGAAAAACTTTGGGGAACCCATCTTGGAATCTCTCCTATCATTGGAACAACTCTAGGGTTCACATCCTATACCGCAATTTATGATAAGGATATCGTAGTACCTGACGCTGATGAACTTAAATACATTTTGATACCAAACACCAAGACGGCCAACGAAAAATGGAAAATTACCGATAACGAAATCGCTGCTCTCTATTCCACCAAAACTGACAAATATGACAGAGATTACCGTCGCATCAGTGGTTTTGATTGGCAAACGACTTTCGATGTTTTCAGTTTCCAGGGCGAATACGCAGAACTGGAAGTTGATGGCAGCGCATTTAAATTTGGTGATGATCCCAAAGCTTTGATTCTTAGCTCTTATGCACAGTATGAAAATCTGAATTTTCTTTTCATGTATAGAAATTATGACCTTGAATTCGATAATCCGTATCAGAGAAGCTTTGCCGAAAGCCAGAAATATGATGACACTGTTTTTGAAAAACTTGTTTACGGATTGAATAATACACTCATGGCTGACATGTATCAAAACTCTGTTCAACCTTCAGCTGAAGAAGGTATTTATTTCGAGACTCGTTATCGCATAAACGACTATTTCACAATTAACAGGGCTTACATTGATGTATGGAAAAGACAATCAGATAAAAGAACCGGAATCAGATTTGAAGGAAAACTTGATTTCCGTCCCATAAATGAAGTCACAGTCAAAGGACGATATAAAAGACAAATAAAAAGAATTAATAACGAACTGGACAGAGGAAGATCCTGTACCGATGAGATTAGCCTGGGATTACGATATTATCTGTCTAATTTTGACAAAATAGAATTCGAATACATTTACGGTCAAACTTCTCAACCCCCTTATTTATCAATTTTATCTGATCCTGCTCAACCCAACGGACCTAACATGGCTCAGGCAGAAACCCTGTCCAATGGAGACTACATTTGTGTCGATTATACTCATAATTTCAATGATTATTTTAAAATTAGCGGATCTGTAGCTGTGTGGGGCGCTCGTGGAACATCCTTCTGGGATTTTGAAGATACTGAACTTGATTTTGATCAGAGTGACCGGGGAGTAAAATACTGGTTTACCTTCAATAACAGAATCGCTTCCAATATTTATCTTTCTCTTAAATACAAAGTGAAAAATTTCTATACCAGAGAACTTGAATTTCGTACTTATAACGAAATCCCAGATTCGGGCGAATATTATTTTGAAAGAGTAGAGAGAAAAGATACTGCAATAAAATTACAATTAGACTGGAAATTTTAATTCGGAGGATAAATGAAAACCACTTTAATCGTCATAATGACCCTTTTAACACTGAATATTGTTGGCTATTCATTGCAAGATACTAACAATGGCAATATTGTTTCGACAGTTGATGCCAGAACCTTATCTATGGGCACTTCCGGAATAGCAGAGAGCTATAGTCTTTTCAGCAGCAAACTGAATCCAGCCAATCTGAGTTTCCTAAACAACAGAGTTGGCTTCCAGACAAGCACTATCCTCAACAGAACTCACGAAAAACGTTCTCTGCCCATGTATAACTCTTTTGATGCTTACTCGGGTGATGCAGTATATGTCGCTAATGACAATCTTTTTGACAATTATGCCACCGGAATACATTTTAAACATTCATTCAATGATCTTAGTTTTGCCGCTGCCGTCAGCTATTCTCCTGCTATCAGTTTCGATGCTCTTTATGAAGAAGAAATTCGCAACAACGAAAATTCTAATTATAACAATTATCCCCCGATTCTGGCAAGTAACAAGATTGAAAGTGAAGGAACTGTTAACAGTTTAGACATTATGTACTCTTTATCGGATGATAAAATTAGTGTTGGTTTTTTAGTTTCTACACTCACTGGAGATGTAAATTTCCAGAGAAGCATAATTTGGAGTGATACTGCCCGGGAGAAGATTGGAGACGACTCAGTTCTGAGGGATACAATAAACACAATGAAAAGAAAAATTAGTGGAACACAGGTTATCTTTGGCGCTGCGTATAAAGCAAATAATAGGCTATCATTAGGGATGTCTATAACTCCGTCAGTCTCTCTGAGTGTTACCGGAGAAGCAGATGGTGTTTCTCTTGATATAGTGGTTATTCTCTATAATTCAGCAATTGACACTACCGGTACTGCCTAAGTTGTTGATTCATTAATGTACGATTTTTACAAAATTCCTTCTCGTTTCAGAGTTGGATTGTCTTATTCGCCCCGTAACATTATGAAAACCACCCTCAATCTTGATGTTGAATTAGTAGATTGGGAA
>JAQVBK010000032.1 GCA_028690365.1 Candidatus Cloacimonadota bacterium | reverse complement strand
AGGTTTAATAATTGGTTGGTTAGTACTTTCGTTTATTGTTGCAACAATTGGTAGAGATAGAAAAATAGGATACGGTAATACACTTATTTTGTCATTGCTATTAAGTCCAATAATAGGTGCTTTATTTGCAATCGCCTCTCAGAGAAACTCAGAAATTAAAACATATCACAGAACATTTGAAGCACCAACACTTCATTGGGAAGCTAATTATCAAGCTGAGGAAATCGACATTGATGAGGAACTTAATACCAATGAGAGGTTATTTAATTTTGGCGCAATCAATGAAACAGAATACAAAACTGAAAAACAAAGACTAGAAAAATTAAAATAGCAATGTATCATAAACTAAATTAATAAGACTAAAAAATGAAAGATAAACCTATTACTAGGATTGTCAGAAATGAAATCTTAGACAAAATTTTAGCTTTTTTAATGTCTTTTGACGCTCCAATATTTAAAGAGATGCTTGACAAAATAAGCCCATCAAAAATAGACATGGATTTTGTTGCTGAGGCAACTCCAGAATATGAGTGGGAAGATTATATGAAAGTATCATTTGAAAAGAAGCTTTTATTTAAAAATTATATTTCAAAAGACGTTAATGGTAATTTATCAATAACAGAACATGGCCGAGAGTTCAAAAGAAAAGGCGGCTATGCTGCTATTGACAAGAGAGAGAATCAAGAAGATACAATAAGAGAAAAAACCATTGAATCATTTAAGTATGGCAAATTAGCTCTTTTTATATCTATTGTTGCTATAATAATTTCAATAATAGGACTGTTATTGCAAAAATAAGTGCAATAATAGACAGAACCAATGACAGTTTACCGTAATCATAGGATCTGTCAGTCCAAAAACACGCATATAGCCGTTTTATGTATTTCATAATAAATTGATTTAAAGATTAATACTATATTTGAATGATTAAAACCCTGTTTATAACACACGCTATATTTCATTGCCGGTTTCGTTCTGACAACAAAGCACTTAGCCCGCAACAACGGCGGTGTGGCCTGACAGGGAAGTAACCCGCAATCGGCAACGCAAACATAGCGCAAACATTGACCTAAGCCGCATAGCGGCAGAATAAAAGCTTCCCCCAAAATCTTACTCTGTTTCTTTCCTCAAAAAGGAGGAGGATAACGAAGTAGGAAGAGTTACCAATCTCTCTCGGGTCATTTAAGTAAAACTGCCATTTACAATATTTATTATTGACAAAATGTACAACCAAAAGGAAATCCTCAGCAAATTTATCGGAGTTTAAAATAGAATGATTAATAACCTTAGCAAAAACCTGTCTTTTGCAGACTGTGAAACTGACATGATGATGATTCAACAGTGTCGTGTCAACTATCTGATGATCTTTGTTAAGCGTCCTGCTTCTCATAATCAGCAACTGCGTTAAAATAGAATGCATCACTTCAGACATGACATAACACTATGGATAGGCAACATAGGAAATGCTTTGGACTTAGCTTAAACAAAAGGAGGCATTAATGTTAAGTAACCAGTATTTGAAAACACTTGTATTTATTTCTTGTTTTCTGTTTAGTTTTTCTCTTTACGCACAAATTCTAAATTTGAGCGACAATTTTTCTGATTCAAGGCAGCCATTAATTACTAGTCGTAATGATCAAATCTACACTTTTTGGGTTGATGGAGAAACCGATTCGCAAAACATTTGCTATCGGCATAAAATTAACGATGAGTGGTCTGAATCAAACACTTTATTCTTTTCAAGTAATTTACAACTCAAATCAGCAATTAGCTCAGGTAACAACATTTATTTATTGTGGATTCAAAATGAAATAACTGAAAGCAAACTTATGATTGGAGTTCTTGATGAGTCTTATAGTTTTGCGAGTAATGAAATTATTTGCTACAATGATTATCAGATTGTTTCGGCATCTCTCTTTATAGATAACTTACAACAATTGAACGTAACATGGGAAACTTATCAGGTTTCCGATTGTGTGCGGATATTTTATTCTTTTGCTAATGATATTTATAACTGGGAGGATTCTGAAATTATTTTCGAATCGCCAACCTCAGCAGTATTTGAATATGACTATCTTTCACAATTAGCAATGGATTCACAGAATAATTTATATTGTTTTTGGCTTTCAAATGATGAATTGAATACAATTTCATATAGGATAAAATCTCCATCCGGTGTTTGGGAATCAATTTCACAATTGTATGATAGCTCTAATGAAATTGCTTTTGGCGTTAATTTTGTTGTTAAAAACGATTCATACGGAAACATCCATTTAGTAAGTAATGGACCGTATCTTTTAACTTTTCATAATGATTTAGTTTACCTATTTTGGAACGGCTTCGAATGGTCAAATCCTGAAATAGTTCCCTACTGGTCAAATTATTCTCCGTTGAATGAACGTTGGAACCCCGACATTGCATTTCTAGCAGATAATTCAGTATATATAACCTGGGAGCATTATGCATATTCTGATGATTTATTCTTACGAGGTAGCTGGATTGGTTCTTCAGTGATGCTTAATGAAGATTGGCATGAAAATAGCGCTATTGCTTTTAACAGAAATCCTAAAAAACCTCATATACAAATTAAGGACAATGAAATTCTAAATGTTTGGTATGATGATACTGATGGGAATGATGATATCTATTTTACAATAACTGAGCCGGCTACATCTTCTGATGAAAACGTTTTAAACCCAGAACATTATGGGAACTGTAAGAATTTTCCAAATCCTTTCAATCCTTCTACAACTATTGAATTCTCAATCACAAATGATTCGGTAGTTGATATATCTATCTACAATGTTAAAGGTCAAAAAATAAAGACTTTAGTAAATAAAGATTTTACAGAAGGTAAGCACATAATCATTTGGAATGGTGATGATGAATCAGGTGAGTCAGTAAGCTCTGGGATTTATTTCTATAAACTGAAAATAAACAGTATTTCACATCAAATACATAAATGTATCCTGATGAAATAAACTTCAAGATAAATTAGCTCAGGAGGTATCTTGGGCTGATTTGCTTTTGATAGAACGCTGTGGCTTTTTAACGTGCCTTCGCCTGTCGGCGTCCAACAGCAAACTATTATAACAGAACGAAAGCAACTTATATCTGTGGCAGTTAGTAAACATAGGAAAGAATATACAATGGAAAAGCCTATTTCAATATTTAGTTCGGCATGGTACTTCATAATAAGCTCTTTCTTAATATATTTTGGACTTTATTATTGTATTCCATTCACTCAAACATTGGGATTACCATTTTTTGTAGGTTATTTAATATTTTTTTATACTCCATTTGTTCTCTTATTGATAACTGTTCTAATATTGTACAAAATAGAAGGGAATAAATGGAACTGGGAAAATTTTACCAAACGTACCCGATTACGAAAAATATCAGGAACTGATTGGTTATGGACTATTGGACTATTTATATTTGGAATAATTGTCTATGCTGGCCTTTCGCCTGTTGGTAATTGGTTGGCAAAATTATCTTTCTTCAGTCCTCCTGATTTTTTCCCTGCCGAGATTAATCCAAACAAATCCAGAATTGCTGGCTATATGATGGATTATAAACTATCGGGACAATATTGGATTATTCCGGCATATTTTGGCGGATGGCTTTTTAATATTTTTGGAGAGGAATTATTATGGAGAGGGATACTCTTCCCGCGTCAGATAAAAAAATATGGATCAAGAGCTTGGATTTATCATGGTGTTATCTGGACATTATGGCATTTTTTCTGGGCATGGAATCTTCTTTCAATTTTTCCCTTTGCAATTGCCCTGTCATTTGTAGCTTACAAGAGACAAACAACAACTATACCAATAATTGCTCATGGGCTTATGAATTTATTCCCACTTTTTTTGATTATTATTGAGGTGATAAAATAAACCAATATGAGCGAATTACTTAACTTACTAGAGAATAATCCAGAAATAAATCGTTTAATTGATTGTTCTCTCATTCAAAAAATATTGATGAGATTATTTGTTCGGACTTCTGTTCCCGCATCAAAATTCGATTTCATTTTTATGGAATCTAAGCAAAGGTTGATTTCATGAATAGAGGTCATTTATTCTTTGAGTTGTCGAAATAGGTGATTAGTTCTTAAGCATTCATAAGATATCTTAATTTTAAGATAATTACAATATTCTGAATGTTGCCAGTAACAGAAGTTACTTAATTTATCTAAAAAAATGGAGAAATGATGAAAAATCTAGCTTATACTCTTATTTTTAGCTTTGCTTCTATATTTTTAATATTTGCTGAACCAATAGTGGTCTCCGGAACTGACGATAACGATTACGAATCGTGGCTTATAAGACTGAACGATGGCAGAATAATGCTTACCTTTGGACGTAATCCTGATTTCAATTCCGGTGATATTTATGTGACATTTTCAGAGAATGATGGTGATAACTGGACAGATCCTGAACCAATTGTAACCGGAAATGCTGATCAGACTCTAACCAGCTTCATACAATTAGAGGATAATTCCATAAAGATGTATTATTCCTCAAATGAATCAGGAAATTATAGTATTGTGCAGACAACTTCTTTGAATGGAATAGATTGGGACTCTGAGGAAGAAGTTAATTTAGGTTGGGATTCAAACTATATGGTCTATGATCCGAACGTGTTTCTTTGTGATAATGGTTCGATTATTATGGCATACGTAGTTTATGGTCAGGGAGTTTTTGTATCCAGAACTAATGAAAATGGAGTGTGGGATACGACTCAAAGATTAATCGATACTTCTTCTTACAGACCAAGAATTATTCAGAAAAATGATGGTGGATTTGCAATTGCATATCATAAACGTTGGGGTGATGGGCAGTACGATTACGAGGTGTTTGTTAAGGAATCAGAGGATTTAAATGTGTGGTCAGACAGAGCTCAGATAAGCAATAACGGTAACTCTCATGATGCTTTTATTTATCAATCTGCAAGTGGGAAGTTTTATGTTTATTATGCTGCACATCTTGGTGGATGCTACAAATTAAGAAGACGAACTTCTGATGATCTTATCTTCTGGAATCCTGAGGAAATAATTACTGATACGACTTCCAATGATACACAACCACATTGTTTTATTGAAGAGGGCACTATCTACCTGAGCTGGGCACATGCTACAAATTACCCTGATAATCATGATGTTTATTTTGAAAGATTTGACGAAGAAACAGACGCAGATGATAATCTTATCGAAAAATCTGATTTCAATCTAAAATGCTACCCTAATCCAATTTTTTCTTATTCTAATCAACAAAGGAGTACGATATCAATTTCTTTTGATTTAGTTAAATCAGAAAAAGTTAGTATTGATTTATTTAATGTAAAAGGACAAAAGATATCCAACATCTACAATGGCTTAAAAAACAAAGGTAACAATAAGATACCCTGGAATGGATTGGATAATATAGGTAAGAAAGTTGGTTCTGGTTGTTATTTCATAAGAGTAAAATCCTCATCTACAGTAAAAATGGGAAAGGTAATAGTAATTGATTAGCTGATCAAATATTATTTACACTAATAGAATTGAGATTTACAAAATTGACCAGGATACCTCTCGATCTCTTCTCTCAAATAAAACTATGTTTTCTTTTTGTTGAACATAAAAATATCGAATGTTAGATAAAAGGTTGAAAATAGAATGAAAAATTTTAAGCATCCAAAGAAGAATCGATTATTTTGCTGTTTGCTTGAAAAAGGGATAGAAAAAACTGTTAGTAATACTGAAGCCTGATGTACGGTGGCAATTGTATTAAAAGACAATTTTCAAATCCTCTTTGTAGTTCTGCAAAGTTCCGTTTAGGCTGGCAGTCCAACCGTCAATGAATACTTTACCGCTTCTAATTACTTTTGCAAAGTCATCACTTGAAATCTTCTCACTGTTGGTTATGTAATAATGGTTACCAATTTTATAAATGCAATTTTCCATAACTATTTCTGGCACTTGTGTTGGTTCGTCTAAACCGACAGTGAAAATCATATTGTAAATACGGCTTAAATCGTCGCATTCATTAAAGGTGATAGAAATCTGTCCTTTTTCATCCACTTCTAATTTTGGTGCTTCAACACTGTCAAAGACTTTAAATCCTGTGTCGGGAACTTGTTTTTTATATTCATCAAACATGCTCACATTATCATTTTCAGCTTCAATTTCCTTTTCTATTTTTTCTCCTGCTCGTTTTAAGCGTTCTATGGTAATGCTGGAAATTACTGGTGGCAGATTATTATCTATACAAAATTGATAAGCTGGTTTGCCTTTTTTGATCGGTTCGTCTATCTGACACAAGATGAATTTACGATTGCCACCGTCTTCGGCATTAAGTTGCATTACTGCATGTCCTGTTGTGCCAGAGCCGGCGAAGAAGTCGAGGATGATGTCATTGGGTTGGATAATAGTATTAATGCACCTTCTAATTAATTCCGTTGGTTTCGGATTGGTAAAAATGCCTTTTCCCACAAGACTATCTACTTCAGATGTTCCAACATTATTTTCAGCAATATCGTCCCAAAGAGTATCAGCAATTTGACCTTCATTATCTCTTTCGTTCCAATATGCCTTTTCATTTAGGCTTTTTCCATCTAACACAAGTCTATTATCATTTTCTAATGCTTTTAACTTTTCTTTAACCATTCGCCAACCTTTTTCAGGACACTTCCAAATTTTTCCACTGTTATCAATATAATCGTATGTTGTCTCTGGCCCGGGACCACCTGTTTTCTGTAGTGGATATAGACGATATTTACCTCTGCCATCACCGTCATCTTTTGAATACATTTTTTTTGTTGATTCAGCTAGTGGCTTGTAAATGTTTCTAAGAACTTTATCTTGGCTTTTTGAATACATTAACAAATAGTCAATATTTTCAGGATATTTTTCTGTAACCGTTTTTCCACTACTATTTTTTTTCCAAACAATCTTATTAACAAAATTTTCTTCGCCAAAAACATCATCACATAGTAGCTTCAAATTAGCCTGCTCATTATCATCAATGCTTATAAAAATGACTCCGTCTTTGCTCAGTAAATCTCTCGCAAGCAATAATCGCGGATACATAAAAGCCAGCCAGCCGTTATGGCTCTTTTTTGTTTTAAAGCTAAAATCCATTCTATCATAATCGCTTTCACTCAAATTTACCAATCCCAAAACTTCGGCTTCTTCTTTATCAAATTTATCGGGATATACAAACTCATCACTTGTCGTATTGTATGGTGGGTCTATATATATACATTTTATTTTTCCGGTATAATAGTTTTTTAGAATTTTTAAACTGTCTAAGTTATCACCCTTCAAGACCAAGTTTTCAGTGGCATCAATCTCCTTACTCAAAGTGGTGTTAAGGAATAATTCCTTTCCCGTCTTTTGAGCATATTTGGCTCTGGCAAAGTTTCTGCCGACAAAATTTAAGCCATAGCCGTTTACTTTTTCGTCAATTGGTAAACCCGCAATATCTTTGAGTTCATTTAGGTTAATCTCGTTATCTTTTATGATACTCGGATAGTGTTCTTTCAGAAAACTCAACAATTTATTTTCGTTGCCTTTTGTTCCAACAACTGTATATCCTGCTTCTATAAATTCTTGTTCCATCATTTTGTAATACCGCCTTCTGAAGAGTTTTTTAGATCAGTTTGATTATTAACTAATTTATCAAAATCACTTACATAGATTCTATCCTGTAAGGTTCTATATTTCTCAAAATAACCTACAGCAATAATGGCAGATAAATTATAATGATTAGTCTGGTAGCTTTTCCCATCCCTGGCAGTTATTCGAAATTTTCGAATAACTGAATCTTCCTGCAATTCACTATCTTGAAATATCTTTTTTAAATGATAATTAATTGTATTTGTTTCAACATTATAAAGCACACCCAACATTTTTTGTGTCAACCAGATATTTTCATCTGAATATATTACATCAACACCAGACTCCCCTGTTGCAGCAATATAAGTTAAGTATTCAGCAGAAGAGGAGCGGAGGATATTTTTGTTTTCTTTCATTTTCTTATTTCTCCATAATCAGCGCTGCTAACTGCGTCTTGTTGATTCGTTCTCTAAACGAGATTTTAAAAGGTTCATTTTCGTGATGTTCAGCCAAAGCCTCAAAATACTTTTTAGCAAAATCTATTTTTCTTTTTTCATTTTCAGGTATTGCCGTTGATGATTTATAACCTTTGGCTTCCACTACAAGGAATATTTTGTTCCCTTCTGTGCTCTTTATGGCATAACAAAAGTCCGGGTTATAATCTCCCAAAGGTGTTTTTATTTTCAAGCGTGGTAGTTTCCCGAAAATTTCTATGCTTTCAATATCAGGGTCTTGTTCAACGATTTCTAATTCAAAATCACTATCGTATTCTATCACTTCTTCAAATACCCATTTTGCTTTTAAGGAAAAATCACCTGTAATATCTTTTTGAAATTTTCCAACGCTTCCCGTGTCTAAGTATGATTTTCCTTCTTCCGTTTTGAATACATTTGGCAAACCAGTCCCGCTAATGCCATCGTACTTAACATTTGCTTTAAGCATTGCAATTAGGTTTTTATTGATTATTTCGGAAATTTCTCTTTGAGCTTGTTCTGGATTGTTGCAGAGCATTTTAGTCTTGAAATTATAGCTCAAAGCATTAAAAATCTTTACCACAAATGAAATGGGGGTTTTCGTGTTGTTTGATAAAGTGCGAACCAATTCTAGATAGTCCACTTTGCTTTTGTATGAAACCGTATCGGTAAGCTTTTCTGTTATAGCATCTTGTTCTCCGATTTTATTTACATGAAGTTCAGCCTTTACCGTCTGCAATAAAATCTGTTCAATATTTACTTTTTCAATGTCTGCCTTAATATTTTGTATCAGTTGTTTTTCTTGTTCTTCGGTTAAAGTCTCTAAAACATAAAAAGCGTTTTTATTGATAGTGTTCCACAGGTTTTGGAATTCTTGCAGGTGCGATGCTTTAATATATACTTTCTTTTTCTCTTTTTTCTTTTCCGCTTTTTGGACATAGGTAGTTGTATCTGTTGCAAATAAACCTTCAATTGCTTTTACTTGTTCTTCGGGTAAGTTTTGCTCTTTCAGGATCGCAGAAAAGTCAGGTGATTTTTCGTAAATCTTCTGTCCATCAACAATTGCCTTGCGAACAATCATTTTCTTTTCTTTCAGCACATCATCAACCAACGTTATGATTGTGTCATCATCGAATCCCGATTTTTCTTTGAGTGTCTTGATGAGTTCCTGCTCCGTAAATGTTTCGGAAATCAGGAATGAATTGCTTAAAATCTCATTTTGTATAGCTTCAACAAAACCTTGTTCTTGGCTTGAAACGACAACATCAAGGTTGTTAATTCTCCAAAATTCTTCCTGGTTGTCATTCAGATTTTTTAGCGTATATCGTTGTAAGTTTTGATTTACGCAAATACGTAAACCTCTGCCAATCTGTTGCAGTTTTGATATTTCGCTCCCTTGATTGGAGAGTTTGCAGATTGTAAAAACATTCGGGTTGTCCCACCCTTCCTGTAATGCCCAAATGGAGAAAATGAACCGTGAGGGACTCTCAAACGAGAGTAATTTCTTTTTGTCCTTTAAGATTTCATCAACTCCTGCTTTTATTTTTTCGTCAGCATTTCCTTTATCTCCTGAAAAATATCCTTTGTGAACTTGCAAGGTATTTTCATTGTCGTAATCATTTTGCAAGAATTTGTAGTAATCACTTGTTTGGTCCAGTTTTCTTACAAGTTCGTTGTATTGCTTTAAATATTCCTCTTCAAAAATATTTTTAACTTTTGGATTATCGCCACGAAATAAACTGGTGTCACTTTCTATAAAAAAAAGCGTGAGGGCTTTTACACCCTGCTCAAATAAAGGCTTTTCTTTCTCAAAATGTATTTTGATGGTTTCTTTAATCATTGCTCGCAGTGACTCGTCAGACAAAGAATAATCAACTTTCTCAATGGTGTCGTCTGACAAAACTATTCTATCTTTGAGAATTTTTTTGATGCTTTTACCGTTAAAAACTGCTCCGGCACCTAATTCTCGTCTGGCTATAATTCCGTTAGTTAATGTGCTTACATGAGCAATGTTTTTAGAACCCACTTTTTCTATGCCTATAAGTGTGTCTGTGTTCTTAACCACGTCTTGCGTATAAACAACAATTTTCTTAACCAAATTTTGTCGAAATGAAGAAATGCTGTCTAATAAATAAGCCACATTTGATAAAGGTAAACTGTCTTTTTTCTTTGGGAAGGTTGCACCAAAACGCAAGTAATAATTGGCAAAACCCTCAAAATAAGTCTTAAAGGCATTGCCTTCAAACCTGTGAGGCTCATCCATTATTACAATTGGGTTTAAGCGTTTCAAACATTCTAAATACGATTTTGGTGGTTCTTGATTATCAATAAATAAATCCGGCTGGTTCATGTCTCGTTCTAACGGACGATTTAAAATGTTGTCTTTACTGTTAAATGAACTCGGTGTCATAACTAAAACAGACAAATGCGAAGTGCCGATAAATTGCTTAACCGCTGAAAGGTTTCCTCCTTCATAAACAAAGGCTTCAATCTCTTTTTCATTTTGGTTTGCATAGTAACTCTTGAAATAATCTTTGGTGTCTTCTAAATTCGTTTTAGTCCCTTCACGGATAGACACAGAAGGAATAAGAACGATAAATTTTTTGTAATCATAATTTTTGTTTAGTTCAAAAATGGTCTTAATGAAGGTAAAGGTTTTCCCCGTTCCTGTTTCCATCATTATGTCTATGTTTTTGGTATCTTGGATCGGAAAATTGTATTTGTTCTTATTATAGTGTGTTGTCATTACTTCAATGAAGTTTATTTTTTGACGCAGGCTTTCAAAAAGACTGACAATATTATTAACACAGTCTTCCTGATAGGCTTGTATTTCGTATTGAAACTGCTTGATTTCGGTTCTTGTCATAAATTTCTACAATTCCTTTGTCTTTTGTGAGTCATGTACGGTAAGCATCCAAGGTGGGCAAGTTTTTTCTTCTTTTTCTTCGCACATGTATCTTACCAGAATAAATCCAGCCTCCAAAACATTTTGCACAACTAATTAGTATTTCTGAAGATATTCATTTATTTGGACTTTCATATAATCTTCCTTTAAAGCCGACTTCGAGCATTTTTTTACTGCGAAGCGTATCAAGTAACATAACTTTCCCAGAAGGTTGAATTTGCAGAGAAAAAGAAAGCGCAGATGCTAGTGGAAAGAGATATAATGTCTAGCCAGTAAGGCAGGTGTCCCCTTTTCTCTGGAAGACGTGTTATAAAAAAATAGGCAGCAAAAAAGCAACCTTGGTATTAGTTTCTATCTGAATAAGGATGTTTTGATAATTCACATCAGGTCTTTCCCAATCAGTTTCTTTAGAAGTTTAGTGTTACTTGCAAATTTCATTAATGAATTTTTTCTCTCAAATGGGACAGAGACAAAGCTCTTAAAAAAAAGGGATTATCCTTAAGTTCACTTCAATTTTTTTGTCTGTCTTTTAACAAATCCCATTTACTTCAGTTTGTCTCTCAATTAATGTTCAATATCTCAATTTTTCTTAAGACTAGATCACTATCTGAGAATAGATAAACGTACAATCGATTATCCCTCTCTTCCAACTCAACTGAGAACGAACTATATTCATACGGAAGATCCAGAAATACACTTCCAACATATTCTCCGTTTTTTTTATAAATTGCCGCATTATTTTTGTAACCATCGGGAACACTGATTTTGTCATTTTCTTTGGTATAAGCACCGGCATTCTCGCCGCAAACTAAATAATTCATCGATGCTCCCATATCCAGACAGGAAAAATAGCACATCAGCTCTGTTCCGCCACTTGCATGTTTTCTCAACTCATATTTGCCATTAGCAGGAGTTTCTTTATTAACTAGAAATTCAATTTTATTATTTCGAAAATTCCAGGCATAAAGATAATCAATTGAACCCATCAAACCTAGATAGATAAAATTATTGTCCGAAGTCATCCTGTTAGCAGTTCTGAATAAAGTACCGTAAGCATCATTACTTTCAGGTGACAAACTCAGACTCTCACTTATCAATTCCATATCTTCAGAGAAATTATACAGAATTGGCACTTCCTTTAGCCGGTAATTTGTCGAAAATCCAGACAGAAATATACCGTTATCATTAACTTCAATTTCTTCTGGACTACTCTTTTCAGAGAAGACCATAGGGAGCTTCTTTTCCCAGATGAATTGATAATTCAGGTCAAATTTACTCAGGGTATATTTACCTTTATCAAGCTGATAAATAAAATCGTTATGCAGATCTATATCCTTAACCAGAACTATTTCCCCGGGTCCTTTTCCATTACACCCGTAAGTTTTTAGGTAATTTCCTTCAGTGTCAAAGACATGGATCATTTGCTCTTGATCAAGGACATAAAGCTTATCCTTGTAGTATTTTATTTTAGTAACCCAGGAGAATCCATCAAAATCATCTGAAGATTCAAGTTCCCAGATTGTTTCTGTAGCTAATTCCCTGTCATCTCCTCGTTCGATGATTTTATCACAACCAAGATTATGAAATCTTATTTCATTTTTTGCCGATAAACTAACCGAAATTAATGTAATTAAAATAATAATAATGATTCTATACATTCTTAACTCCCTCTTTCATCTTTTTTTAGCAAAATTTATTCTTGAAAAAAAACGGTCAACATAAAAAGTATAGATATATTACGACAATCTGAAATTCATATACAAAATGGACAAAGTGGATTTATCCTTGTTAAACTATCGGGATAATTTTTTTGCAGATTGGTAATTAGTCTCTGAATTTTAAGATTGACAAGAAATCCACTCAAAATGAAGTTTCCGACAAATCTGGACTGGCTAAAGAAACACACAGGAAGAACTTATTAGTTCTTCCGCAGGTAAAAATTAACATCAACTTTTTTAAGAGAGTACAAAAATGGAAAATTATTTTATAAACAACCCGAACAATATAATCTGTTCTAATCGAACTACAGATATTTTAAAGAATAGCAAAGCAATGGAATACCACAAATCATTATCAGCATACCAATCTACACCTCTTGTTTGCCTTCCTCACTTAGCACAGAAATATAATATTAGCAATATTTTTGTCAAAGATGAATCACATCGTTTTGGGCTCAATGCTTTTAAAGGGCTTGGTGCATCTTACGCTATTCATAAAATACTCGAACAAAATCCGGCTATAGATTTTTTTTGCACTGCAACAGACGGCAATCATGGAAGGGCAGTTGCATGGGCATCTAAAATTGCACAGAAAAAAGCTATTGTTTTTGTTCCAAAAGATACAACCCAAAGTAGAATTAACGCAATAAGAAATGAAGGTGCAAAAGTAGTAAAAATTGACGGCAACTATGATGAAACCTGTATTTATGCTAAGGAGATAAGTAAAAAAAATGGTTGGTTATTAGTTCAGGATACATCATGGGAAAACTACGAAGAAATACCTGCCCAAATAATGGCAGGATACTTAACACTTTTCCAGGAAATTGAAGATAGCTTACACTGTCTGCCAACTCCTAAAATTGATGTGGTTTTCCTACAAGCCGGTGTGGGAAGTTGGGCAGGTTCTGCAATCTGGTATTATTTGAATCGTTATGGAAACAATCGTCCCAAAATCGTAGTCGTAGAACCTACAGAGGCTGATGGAATTTTCTCATCTTTTGTTGCTGGAAAGAGAATAATCCCTGATTGTTCTTTCAATACAATTATGGCGGGATTAAACTGTGGAATTCCATCATTGAATGCATGGGAAATAATCAAGAATGGAGCTGACGCAGCAATCAGAGTTGAGGATAAATTCGCAGAACAAGCTATCAGGGAATTATATTACTCACAAGGAAATGACGAAAGAATAATCGCGGGTGAATCAGGCGCAGGTGGTTTAGCAGGTTTTATTGCTCTCATGACTTCAGGTGATTTACGTGTTCTAAAAAGTGAATTGAACATCAATTCTACTACCAAAGTTTTATTTTATAATACTGAAGGAGCTACAGACCTGGATAGTTTTAATAAAATAATAGATTAGAATTTTGACCTCAATTACAGTCTCTTCCAGAATAAAATACGGGGTAAAAAAAATTATACTATGAATAACATAAACCAATCTTTTAATGAAGATTTTTGCACCTATTTAGAATATCATCTCGGGAAAGTTTTCAGGCTGTCTGACAGAGATGACTTAAAAGGTTTCTGGTGTGATGGAATTTCTCCTATTCCAGTTCCGGATAGTCAATTGCTAAAAGAAAGAGTCAATGATACCGGGAAAATTGTCACAAAAGCATGGATAGGAAAAAATGGACAAGATGAATATGAGATGACAATCATCTTTTGTAAACAGTCACTGGATAAATATACGAAAGGTTATGATTTGACAGGCTGTATTCCATCAGAAGAAAATCATGATTGGTATGAAATTGATACTATGAACAGAACTATAAAGATTTTCCTGAAATGAGAAAAACAATATATCAAAGAATATGGCAACTGTAAATCACAATTATTCTACAACAAACTGTTCTAAATCTTTTAAAGGGAGAAAGTAACAAATTTTGCACTCCAGGCTTATGAACAATGAAAAACTAACCATTCTGCCTTGACAGATTTTCAGTAGAAAGAATGTTAAATTTTATCACTGTCGAGGAGGTTAAATTGAAAAGAATCGTAAATATTACTTTAATTCTATTGTCTTTCTTAGCCGCTATCAGTCTTTTTAGTTGCAGGAAATGGGAATATGATGTTGAAAGAAATGGAATCCATTTTGAAAAAATAACTCAATCGGAAAACGGCACAATAGTCGGTTTTATGAGCAAAAATCAGAATATTCAGGGTTTCCCCTGTGAGAAAGGTTGGATTCATTTTGATAAAGACTGGAATCTGCTGTCCTTTCAGTTACACCAAGATTTCATGTACAAAAATACTTTGCTTCCAGCACATACCTGGTTTCTTTTCCCATATTATCGGGACATTACCGGATATGGCTGTTCTTTCCCGGCAGATTATAAAGTACAAGGATATCTATGTAGTGGCAGCGGCGGCTACAAAGGGACCCATACCGGTTTTTATGAGAGCGGAAATCTTAGAAGCTTCTATCCTCCTGAAGACGTATTAATTAATGGAGTCCCATGTAAAGCAAGCTTACTAGTTAACGTTAACCTTCACGAAAACGGAATGATTAAAAGCTGTAAACTGGCAAGAGACTATCAGACAGATGGAAAACTCTATAGAAAAGGGAGATTCCTTGAGTTTGATGAATTCGGCAAAGTGAAATAAAATCACTTCACTATAAAGAAATTTATCTCCGAATCTTTCCAACACTCAGAGATAGTAACTATCGACTATACAGGAAGCATTATTGCGAGGGACTAAAAATCAAACTCATCGTGGATATTTTACTTCAAATATCCTAAGTATCATTATAAGTATAAAGAGAAGATTTATTGAAAACCTACACTGAAACGAAAAACTGACAATTCAACCTTGACAGATTCCTAGCCCAAAAATATCAAACATTTTTACTATTAAGGAGGAATCATGGAAGTAATAAGATTATTAGTTGATAATTTTGACGATAGTTTTAGATTCTATTCTGAAAAAATCGGTTTGAAAGTAATCTGGGGAAAACCTGGAGACGTCTACGCTAGTTTCGACACTGGAAATGGTAGAGAAATAGGTTTATTCAAAACTGAGCTGATGGAAGCTGCAATATCTGATTCAAGAAGTAAAAGTTCAAATGAACACAGAGATAAAATCGCAATTATCCTGAATGTAGATGATGTTGATGAGAACTACCGCAGAATAAAAGAAACCGGAGTAGACTTTCTCAATCAACCTACTAATATTGCAGCCTGGGGAATGCGGGTCGTACATTTCAGAGACAATGAGGGGAATCTTATTGAACTTTGTTCCCCCTTAAAAAATGAATAATTCAAGAATCAAAAGATTTGCGGATGTCAATTGGTAAAAAACAGTAAAAATCTTAATGAATTAACCACAGAAGAATTAGGAAGATTATTCCCTGTTGAAATTCATGATTTTTCAGATGAGTGGGTAAACATTTTTCAGTCAGAAAAGAGGCTTATCTCAGAATCTTTCCTGCAACCGGAGATAGTAAGTATCGATCACATAGGAAGCACTGCTGTCCCTGGACTGAAAGCCAAGCCCATTGTGGATATTTTACTTCAAATATCTGAAAAAATGAATATTGATAAATTGAAAAATACTTTCATTTCTCTTGGATATAATATTAACTACAGACCAACTATGCCTTCTCCTCACTTAACATTTGTAAAAGGTTATTCAACTCAAGGTTTTCTTGGACAGGCTTTTCATGTACACATCAGATTTAAAGGCAGTTGGGATGAAATAAAATTCAGAGATTATCTAATTACAAACAAAGTAACTGCAATTCAATATGAAGCTCTGAAAATTGAACTTGCAAAAAAACATAGGTACAATAGAGAATTATATACTGAGTCAAAAACTGATTTTATCAGAAAGGTAATGGCCGTAATCGCGGAACATGATTCACCAAATCATCAGAAAATCTGAGAAATTATTCAAAGTCTCACAGAGTTTAAAATGGAAATAACTACTCTCAGCAAAAATCCGCAATACTTAGAACATCTGCTTTCCATTAACAGTACAGCCTGGCCGGAGTTTATGCTCAACTGGAAATGCAGTGCCTGGTCACACTTATATAACACATTTTCACAATTTCAAATCTTGATAATTGAAAATGATTCCTTGATAGCATTCGGTCATACAATTCCATTATACGGAGAGGAAAACCTAATCGAAATTCCTGATAATCTCAAAGAATTGATTGAAACGGCTGTAGATAATTCTTCAGATGGAAAAGAACCCAACCTGCTTCTGGCTTTGGCTGTAGTGGTATCGAGAAATTTCCACAATAAAGGATTAAGTTATGAAATTTTAAAAGAAATGAAACTTCTGGCAAAAAAATATCAACTTGATTCTTTGATTGTGCCTGTGCGACCAACCTTAAAACAAAAATACCCTCTAACTACAATTGAAAGCTATTCCAAATGGACAAGAGAAGACGGATTACCTTTTGACTCCTGGCTGAGAGTTCACCACAAATTGGGTGGCAAAGTGTATAAAACTTCAAATAACTGCATTACGATTGAGGGAACGATTCAACAGTGGCAGCAATGGAGTGGGTTGAAAATACCCGAGAGCGGATATTACATAATTGATGGGGCTCTCAATCCTTTAGAAATTGACGTAGAAAAGAACTCCGGCAGATATAAAGATCCTTGTATCTGGGTAAAGCACCACATAAATTCAAAATAGTGAGGTAAAAAGATGGATGAAAAAAGAGTTGCTATCATTACCGGTGTCACCAGACTGAAAGGAATTGGCAGGGCAATATGTCTGGAATTAGCAAAGATGGGAATTGATATCTTTTTCACTTATTGGCGCAATTATGATAGAACAATGCCGTGGGGTGTAAAAGATGATGAACCTGATTTAATCCAGAAGGAAATCATTGAATTAGGGGTCAGATGTGAAAAAGCAGAGATTGATCTATCGGAAAAGCTCAGCACAGATAACATCTTCAATAGAGTTGAAACATCACTGGGATTTCCCTCAATTCTGATAAACAACGCAACTCACAGCACAATGACAAATATTGAGAATATAACTGCTCGGGAACTGGACAAACATTATTTCGTTAATCTACGAGCTCCAATTCTACTATCTTCTGCTTTTGTAAGAAATTTTAGGAATTCTCATCCTGGCAGAATCATAAACATTTCCTCCGGACAGAGCCTGAGTGCTATGAATACAGAAATTGCTTACGCAGTTACCAAAGGGGCAATTGAAACTTTTACCAAAACCATGCAACATGAACTCGCTTACAAAAACATCACCATCAATGCAATAAATCCGGGTATGACTGATTCAGGTTGGATAGATGAGGACTTAAGTAAGATTTTTATAAACAAATTTCCCAAAGGTAGATTTGGTTTGCCTTCAGATGCTGCAAAAATTGTCGGTTTTCTTGTCAGTAAAGACGCAGACTGGATAACAGGGCAGATCATTCATTCTGAAGGAGGTTTCATTCGTGAAGGCACTGTAAATTAGTTCAGTATACTCTTCTTTCTGAAAAACAGTTTTCTACTTCTGACTTTCTAAGCTAATTATTTAATATGAGTTCGATGTAGCTTCATAACCTTTTGCGTCAATCTTCTTTGAGATTACTCAATAAATCACGCAGAAAAGAAATGATTAATAGTATTTTTGTAGTTGACAGCAAACATAACAATCATGTTGTTTACTCAATATTTGACGAGTTACATTAAGAACATGCAAAGGACTAATCATGAAAAAAAATATAAGATTTTATACACAAAAAAACAGAGAAGCCTGGAATGAAGTAATGCCCAGACATCAGAAAGCTGTTAAACAAAAACTCGATCAATCTTTTTCTGTTCCTGGATACACATGTATCAATGATCAAAATTTCTTGCAGGTTCTGGAAAAAATCAACCTGAAGGGCAAAAAGATCGTTCATCTTTGCTGCAATAATGGAACTGAACTGATGTCCCTAAAAAATATGGGAGCAGGTCATTGTCTCGGCATCGATATTTGCGATGCTGCGATAACAGAAGCTCGGGAAAGAGCAGAAAAAACGGGTATTGATTGCGAATTCATCCGCACTGATGTATATGATATTCCGCAAGAGTTCAATGAATCATTTGATATTGCTCTGATTACGGCTGGTGGCATTGGCTGGTTACCAGATATCAATCTTTTTTTTAAGAAAGTTTCTAATCTGCTCCAAAATTCCGGTATTGTTCTCCTTCATGAGATTCATCCCTTCAGTGAGATGCTTCCTTTTGACGATAACAATTGCGAAAACAAACTCCAGATTATTGAACCTTACTTCAGAGATGAACCAATAGAAGAAAATTCGAGTCTGGATTATTTAGGTGGTACAGATTATATTGCTAAAACACAATATTGGCATGTCCACACAATATCAGAAATAATTATGGCTTTGATAAACAATAGTCTGCTTATAAAACACTTCTCAGAACACCCACAAGATTGTTCTGCCGTACACAAAAAGCAAGAAGATCTTAAAGCAGGAATTCCATTAAGCTATCTTCTAATTGGCAAAAAAACTGTCTATCCTAATGCGGAGAAGACAAATGATATATAAATCCGTTCTGATAGTTGTTGAAAATGTTGCAAGATCACGGTATTTATACGAAAC
>JAQVBK010000286.1 GCA_028690365.1 Candidatus Cloacimonadota bacterium | reverse complement strand
ACTGCCGGGAGTTCCCTATGAAATGAAAGATATCTTCATTAGTGAAATCAAGCCCATACTTAAAATAAAAAATCCTCAGACTCCGTTTTACTCAAAAACAATTCACACTTTCGGAATAGCAGAATCCAGAATTGCAGAGCTACTGGCAGATATATCAGTTCCAGCAGAAGTTAATCTGGCTTTTCTTCCTCAAACCGGAAGAGTTGATGTGAGAGTTTACGGACACCATCCCGACAAATCAGAATCACTGGTTAATCTTATTATCTCAAGACTAGAAAACTTTGTATGGGGAACAGATGAAGAAAATATTGCGGCGATTCTGCATCAATTGTTAATAAAAAAAGGACTTACTTTGTCATTCGCAGAATCCTGTACCGGTGGTTTGGTACAAAAATTACTGACTGACATTCCGGGTTCATCAGCATATCTCAAAGGTGGAATGGTTGCTTATAGTAACGAAATTAAAAACAGAATTCTTGGTATAGATAATGAAATACTAAACAAAAATGGTGCTGTAAGTGAAATAGTAGCCATTGAAATGGCGAAAAAAACACGTCAGCTATTTAAAACTGATATTGCCGGAGCAATTTCCGGTGTGGCAGGACCCGATGGAGGTACTCCCGACAAACCTGTTGGAACTGTTCATCTGGCAATTGATTACAGAGGTAAAATCACACACATCAAAACATTTTTAATTGGTGACCGCTCTATCATCAGACAAAAAGCCGCAGAGAAACTTCTCTACATGATTCATGAGATACTTTTGTCATCTTGAAAAAATGTTGATAGATGAAGCATATAAGGGGAAAACTTCTCAAAGATCACGTTTACAAGCAATTAATAATATTGACGTTTGATTTATTTAAGTTTTTTTGACACAAAATTTACTCAGGAGGAAGCATGGTTTACGCAACTGCCAATATGAATAGAAGAAAACAGAAAAGAAAAAGCAATATCCTTGCAGCTGCCTTGAAGGTCTTTGCCAGTAAAGGCTTCCACGACACAAAGATCAAAGATATCGCCAAGAAAGCAAAAGTTGGTACTGGCACTATCTATCTCTATTATGAAAATAAGGAATCACTTTTAATAAACTGTTTTGAAGAGATGATTTCAGATTTACTGGGAAAAGCTCAGGTAAAAATTGCCGGAACAACTGACGAACTTAAGAGAATTATGAAGTTTATTGAAAACCACATTGATTACTGCATGCAAAACCCAAACGCAGCCAAACTACTCATTGTTGAATTAAAACAAAGTACGGAAATTTATAAAAGACACCCTGACTACTGGCCTTTGAAGAGCTATATGGACTATTTAATAAAACTCTGTGGAGATGCAGTAGAAGTCGGGAAAATCAGAAGAATAGATCCAGGTTTACTGGCAACAATTATCTACGGATGCATGGATTTCAGTATTACCAACTGGTTAATTTCTAAAACCAATATCGATCTGCATGAAGTAAAAACTGGGATTGCTGAAATTATTTATAATGGTTTATTGAACAGCAATGAGCATGTAAAAATTAGTTAGTCACAAAATAAAACTTTCTGCAATTTATAAGCTTCATTATTTTGATGAAGCTTTTTTATTCGAACTGTTTAGTCATAAACTTATAAGAACCATTCACTTTTTGTTTTAATTCAATTCTATCGACCTCTTTATCATCATTTATAAAAATTACCAACTCTTCACCTCTGGCTTGATTAATCAGAAAATCTTTTTTCTCTTCCTGTTTTTGTTGATAATAAGAACGAACATTTTCAAAGGCAAAACAGGTTTTAACTGCTCCATCCAAAAAATCGATTTTTATCCGATTAGCATTTATTTTATTGTCCTTCTCTCCATATTCTTCGGTTGAGAAAAACAATCGACATGAATCGAGTAATGTTGCCTGATGAATATTCTCTTCATCAAAGAACAGGTGCATTTCTTGAGAATAAGCATCCGCATATGATGAAGAAAAATATGGTTGCCCCAGAAATATCGCTTCGCTGTTTTCAGACATATAAATCGCAAAATCGCTTAACACTGTATTTTTCTTGTATTTGGTAACTACATCAAAATTTGCTACGACTTTTTTGCAATCTTTATAATAATCAATTTTCTGAGCCTTTATAGAAAGCGAATCATCAGACCGCAAAAAAACTTCCGGCTCCTCAATCAGATATCCATATCCACTGTTGAGATCATAAGTTAAATAACCACAATTTCCAAAAACTGATTCCCTCTCATCATAAGCATTAACTTGCCCTTTTGCAATGAGATTTCGTTTCTCTCTCAGGTATTCAACATAATCTGACTGAAATGTTCTGATTGTAGAATCACGGTGAGTTTCTTTAAAAAAAACACTATCTCTCAAAATTATCTTTTCTTCCAGTCTGTAATAAGTCACTGTTTTTGCATAAAGTGCCAATGTATCTTCATATACTTCCACATTTCCAATCAGATCGGCTGTTTTTTCCAAGTCTCTTAGAATAGCCTTATCTGAAAAAAACTCCGTATTTCCATAAAAGAAGTGTACATTGCCGGTCAAATGAGTTGTATAATAACCTGATTTGTTTTTTCTAATGGTTACATCATCGGAATTTATCAATCTGTAAGGTCGCATATCTTCTGCCGAAAGAATCAAAAAAAAACTGAATAAAGCAAACACAATTAGAGGTTTCAATACTCTTTTATTGCGGAAACAGCAGAAAATTACTTTCTTTATTTTCATCTTATTACAGGGATTATGAAGATATTTACCATTCGATTTCTTCGGCATTTAATAGTCCTTCACCTTTAACTTTCTGCATATCAATTTTTTCGAAATTCATATCTGTTCTCAGGTATTCCCCTTTCAATAGATTGTCACCCCTGATAAGGGTAAATTGTACATCGGTAAATAGTTCATCAGTATTCTGATCCCAGATGAGCTTTTCAGTTTTTAGAACGCCACTTTCGCTGGTAATAATTACATTACCCGTAGCAGTTAGAATGTTTTTGGTTTCGTCGATTTCTGCTTTATTACACTTAAGAGAATATTTCAATCTACCATCAGTCTCATAAGTCTCAGTGTAAACCGACTCCATAATGGTAATCTTTCTATCATAAAACCGTTCAAGATGAACAGCCCACAATTTACTGTCGATTTTCTCACCCATAACAGTAACTACTTCCAGCGAATCAGCAATCTCATCTGGCATATTAAGTTCACCTTTACTTAGTTCGATATTACGACTAATATCACAAGAGCTAAACACTGATAGTAGGATTACAAATAAAGCAAATAAACCGATGCTATTGATTTTCATTTTATTTTTCTTCCAGATGCTCCAGCAATTTCTGTAGTGCGTACTCAAATTTACCCTGTTTTTTTAATAGGAACTCAATGACTTCCCTTACTGCTCCTTCTCCCCCTTTTCGTTCACAAGTATAATCCGTGACAGCTTTAAAGTCAGAAAAAGCATCAGCAGGACAAGCTGTAAAGGCTGCTTTTTTGATAACCGGATAATCATTCCAGTCATCCCCAAGGTAAGCTACATTTTGCCATTCAAAATTAAGTTCATTAAGCAATTTTTCAGTTTTTTGCAGCTTATTTCGAACTTTCTGGTATAAATGTCTAATGCCTAAGTCTTTACAGCGTTGAACAAGTATTTCAGATTCTCTGCCAGTTATTATCGCAACTTGTATCGAAGAGAAAGAGAGCATATTGATTCCAAGTCCGTCTTTGGCAGAGAATGCTTTGCTTTCGATCTTATGATTATTATAGATAATCTTCCCGTCCGTTAATACTCCGTCGTTATCCAGTATTAATAACTCAATCTTGTTAAAATCTATCTCTCTCATGATCACCTCACTTCAATAATCGGAACGGTTTCGGCTACATGCAGACATGTATCCAGTAAAGACTCCACTTCATCAAGAGAAATCATACTGGCTGCATCTGAAAGTGCTTCTGAAGGATTAGGATGTGTTTCAAGAAACAATCCTCGAACATAGCCGGTCGCAATAGCTGCTCTTGCCATCATGTGTGCATACTCGGGATTGCCACCCGAAAC
>JAQVBK010000285.1 GCA_028690365.1 Candidatus Cloacimonadota bacterium | reverse complement strand
TGGCAATCTGCCTTTTATGATAAATTTATGATTCATATTTTTTCCTTGTGCTACCTGATCGGGGGCTTGACCAGGTAGCCTTAGTTGGAGGGGGTTAATATTATGGCTTATTATTCTGTGATATAAAAAAGCCATTTGAAGTAACAAAGTTTCTTTTAGCTTGCGCTGGGTGTTTCAACCCTTTATAGTGACCGCCTTTTATTGACGATTGCTATTTAGATAGTGTTTCTCTGTAATTAAAGGACATTCTCGCCACTTTTTATCTTTTCGTGAACATTTCCTTGCCTAAAGCATTTTCAATGTTAAATCGTCCTAAAAATTAAAGATAAGATTTACCGTACCGCTTTCTGAATTCTTCTCTGGTTCCATACTCTTTTTCCCAGATTGCCTGTCCTAACATTTTGGAAAGCTTTTCAGCCATCGGGTTATCATGAATCCGTTCTTGAATCTTTCCCATGTTATGACACCTGTTACAGCTTTTTACTTTTATTCCATCTGCTTCTGCTAGATCTCTAATTCCTTTTCCAAACAAAAGATGATGTTCACATTCAGCCGGACCATTACAGAAAAAACAGCGGTCATAATCTGTTACTATGCTTTTCATATCTCTCCAAGTAGTGCGCTGGACCATATCGGTGCGGTCAACACTTTGGTATGCTTACACCAGTCACAAGATTCACATCTGACCGGATCTATCTCACCATTTTTCAATGCAAGTATCTTTGGGATATTTACTTCAACCGATGCAAGTGCTTCATCCATCAATGTCTGTTCAATCTGGATCAGTTCGATATCAGGCTCTTTCTCTTTTGATGCTGCCGCAATGTAGAACGGAAGTTTCTTTCCGGTTTTAATTTCAACAACCTTTTGGTAAATAGCAGCCTGCAGATCATATCCCCAATATCTAACAAAATTCATGTGACCGAAGTCTTTTGTATACTCTGATTCCCTGAGTGACTTCATTGTCTTTAAATCAACAATGCAGTTATCTGGATGATAGCTGTCTAACTTTACTTTCCACTTTGCACCGAACAATTCAGCTTCCATGATTACCTGCTTTTCACCTGACATATACTTCATGAAAAGTGGATCCCGTTCTATTCTGTTAATGATCTCGTTTGCTCTTTTATATTCAGCCTTCAAATCACCTGACTTTGTGAAAATATCCGGATTCTGTGCTTTGAAAGTATTCAGAGTTCCTTCAAAGTGAGCATCTACATAAGAACCAACTAAAAGCGCTGTAGATTTTTCGGTATCCCATTCTTCGTGAAGCTTTGCAAGTGCCAGTTCTTCACATGCAGGTCTGCCAAGTGTGCCTATAAAATCTTTGTATTGAGAAACGGAAAGATATTCTTCGCTGGCTTCTCTGCTGAAATAATTTTCTGCTGTTAATATCATTCTGCTTCTCCTTCCACTTCTACTGCTTCAACATCAATAGGTTCATCCTCATAAATCGTGAATGCATCTGTTGTCTTTGGAAGTTCTTCTTTCTTTTTCAGATCAAGTTCTCCTGCTTCTGTGAAAGTTTCTGCCATTTCAACTGTTTCAAAATCAAGTTCAATGTGTTTGCACAATCTTCTCAATACTGTTTTCTTACACATTTCACCGTAAAAATCTTTCCAACTCATACCGTTCTGCATTTTTGATTTTCTTCTACTTGCTTCGATATCTGTTGTACTCATTACTTCATAATCCATACCACCATCTTTATAAGCTACAACTGCAAATGCTCCTACGATTTTCCCATCGTTAAAAGATACTGGTTTGAAGTCGATTGTCTGTTTACCGTTCAGAATCTTTTCTTCAAAGAAATCACCTTCTTTTACTACTTTTGCGTAAATATCAAGAATCGGTCTGATAGAATACTTCTTTGCAAGTTTCTTCTCACCCTTATAATCAGTCTGGAAGGTACATGATCCACCATACGGAATTGCGTAACATTCTTTGTTAAAGAAATCCAATCCAAGGTATGCACCTTTTATAAGTGTTCTTTTTACTGAATCAGGTGAACACTTCGAATAATCGACCGTTCCTTCCTGTAAAACACTCATACAGTTCTGTAAGAATCTTTTTGTATTAAAACCCTTCGGTAATGCCTCAGCCTGTTTTACCAGGCTGCTTTCCATACCGTTGTATATAGTGACTAAAAACTCTTTTTTATCTGCCATTCTCTATTTCCTCTCTGATGCTTGCCAAATTGATATCATTTTCATGATAGATCGGCGGAAATTCTGTAATATTTCCAAGTGCTTTTATTAGGTAATATGGAAGTTCTCGCATCGTACAAAGATGCAGAGTTCCATTTTCTGAAACAATGGTCAGGTCATATTCCAAACCTGTTTTCTGAATATTGATTGCTGCTAAAGGTCCAATATGTAATTCTCCGTTCATGGCTTCTCCTTAAAATCATTCATATTGGTGAAAATCTTGATTCCTTTTACTCCACCAAGCTTCTCTGTGATTTTTACAGCTTCTTCCTGAAACATATCAGTACAGCGCTTAAAAGATTCCTGCATCTGATCCTCAACTCCAAATACTTGCCCGAAGATATTGTCAGACCTTCCTTGAACCATCAATGCTCCCGGCAAATAAACAATTTTTAATTCCATAACAGGTATTGATCTGCTGATAGGTGATTCATTCTCAATTTTTTCATCAAACTCCTTCTCAATTTTTTCATCAAACTCCTTAAGAACATCATCCAGCGATTTACCTAAAACTTCCTGACACATTTTATTTAATCTATCTTTTTCCATCTTCATTCCCCCCTTATAATTCGATTACTGTCAAATCATCTTCATCTGTTGTTCTGGTTGCAATAAACTGTAGACCTTTATCCTTGCATTTCGCATACAGGCTCTTTCTCATGTCAGAAGCAAGTTTTTCTACTCCGTCAATTAAAATGATCTGTAGTCCGTTTGGTTTCTGAATAGCAACATCAATACAGAGATCAAGCTTTTCACCTTCTGAAAGGTTACTAACCGGCAATCCATTAATAAGAGGAATACCATCTGCTACTGTAAGACCTTTAATAGGGATAGTTGCAGTTTCAAGAATGGTACCTGGAAGTGTTCTTGCAAGTTCAATCTTGTTTGTCAGTGTTTCAGCTTCAGCTTTCAAAATATCCATTTCATCCTGCAACATAACCATCCTGCGGTACTCATTGATATGAGACTTCATCTTCTCTGTCATTTCTGCTTCCTGCTGTAACTCTGTGAAGTCCTCAAACTCTTTATCAGAAAATTCTTTGTATGATTCAACTTCTGCATCATACTTAGCAACTGCAGCTTTGTACTGTTCTTCAACAACTGTTACTTTGTCAACCTTCTTGTCAGCCAGTCCAGATTTCTCAACTTCCAGCGCTTCAATTTTTGATTTGAAATAAGCTATGTCTGTATCAATCTGTGTACTTCTGCCGGAAAACTCTTTATCCAAAGCAGCTAAAGCAATCTCGCGATCAGCTTCAAATTTGCGGATCTTATTGTCCCTGTTTTCAATGACCTGCTTAGCCTTCTCAATGGTTTCATTGTTTTTACGGATTGTTTCAATTTTCTTGTAAATCTCTGATAGTTCCGCTTTCTCCCATTTTTCTGCTTCATATCCTGCTGGAAGTGAACCGCCAATTTCCTCAATGAATGCTTTTTTATTTCTCACATCCCTGTTCACATCCTGTCTGTGCTGGAAGTAATAACCGTTTTCAGATTGAATATCATTTAACACCTGAAGGATGTTCTGGTCATAAGATACCCAATCAGGAATCTCACCAAACCATTTTTTAATATCTTCAAGCGACCAGTCATATTCGATCATGTCAAGGATGATTGCATTCTGCTTTTTCTTATCCATTGTCAAGAACTCAACCGGGCTTAACTGTAATGGTGTAAAGATATCTTTTAAGAATGTTTCAGGGCTTCCAACCTCAGCGCCATTCTTCTTTACTGATTTGTAATCAGCCTGATTCGTTCTGATCTTGCGATTGATTTTGATGTCATTATCAGTTTCAATAATGATTTCACCTTCTGTGGCTCCATTCCTTACGATGTAATCTCTGT
>JAQVBK010000284.1 GCA_028690365.1 Candidatus Cloacimonadota bacterium | reverse complement strand
GGTATTGCGCCGCCGTGGCTTAGCGGCATAGCGGCTGATTCGTAATCAGCAGGTCGAGGGTTCAATTCCCTCCGGCGGCTTATGCACATTCTAACCTCATTTTGAACCCATTTTGAGAAAATTTCCTCAAATTGCGGGAATTTTCTTTCGAGTACCTGATTATTATATAATAGATGTTGATAAAATCAAAATCCTCAATTTTTACTTATTTTAATATTTTAACAATAAATATTGCGTTTTTCACGGAATGAATTGAACTCTTGACGGTACTATCTTTACGGTTGTTGCGCCCCCCAACTAGTAAACATAATAAACTAAAAATGAATTATTGGACTCCCCATACTCGGTATAATGGTTCAGAAAATCCCTGTAAATATTCATGTCCGGGATTCATTTCCCCGTCCTTTACGTGGTTAAGCCAATGTTCAACCATTTTGTTCATCTCTTCGATATTGTGGGGCTTTCTTAACTGCTTTCGACAGTCAACGGGTTTACCGTTATACGAATCGATATCTACCGGTGAATTCGGCCTAAGGGTCTGGAATTTATTTCGGGAGTTGCAGACATCATTATAATCCAGAAGTTGCCTTTTTTCGAAGTGGAAAAACTTTCCAGTTCGCTTCATTAAATCGACAGGTTTTAAATTTCTTGAAATGAATTTAGTATAAACATCTTCCATTTTTAAATTCAAATTATATGAGAAAAAATTCCCCCCATTATCGAGAACGTTCATCCCAATAAATTCTGTTCGCGACCACCAAATAGGGAGAAGTTGCTCATAGGCAATCATATTCAACGATTTCATTAATTTCGTTAGAGTATTCACTCTCCCAGGTTCTTCTGAAATATCTTTGAGGCCCCGAACTGCGACGAATATTCCGTCAAATTTCGTTGACTCGGCAGCCACTTTTGCGTTAAGAACGATTTCCCTCAATTGATCTGACCATTCGTTAGTAATGACTGACGAATTGATTGGGAGGGCGTAAAGATATCGAGGGGGACTATCACCCATTTCTTGCTGAATCTGGATAAAGTTACTATATGCAATATTGGTTCTATGGCATAAGGAAGTGCTATTTGGAGCTTTTGAGTCAACGATTGGTACAATTCCGGCTAAGAATTTCGACTTGGATTGCTTCGCCAACTCTATCGATGCATTGATTACAATTGTCGATAATACTTCGCCCTCGTACCGTTGTGTTAATGATTCCCAGAGTTGGTATTTTTGTTTATTTTGGAGAATTATCTCCGAGATCTTTGCTGAAATTCGTTCAGCCTTTGATTTGTCGAAATTAAATTTCTCTTTCTGAAGTACCCAGATTAAATTTTCTTGGAAGTTCTTTACGCCTTTCTCATGTGACAACCACAATACTTCGCACGGAAATGACGTTAGTATCGGGTGATTTCCAGATAATTCCTGATATGACGATGAAGGATTACGCTCATTCAGAGCTTTATTCAATAATTGTCTTGTTTCATATCCATTGAATTCAAGCATCTGATTAGGAAGTAAAACTTGGTTTTGTTTTCTGATAATTACCTCCATATCTTCTGAATGAGCGACATAGGGGATTGCCTGATTTAAAAGAATATTTTCGAATGATTTCAATTTATCAATAAGAAATCCGATTTTTGCTGATCCAACTTCTTTGCTAATGAGTAAACTACAATTAGTCATGATCTCCTCGTTTTTCTTCTCGTGATGTCATTTTTCCATACGTATTGTATTGCATCATCATCTCATTGAGAAAATTCATAAACGGAGTTAAATTATTTATGTCAATAAAAATACTGCCTTCCACATTTTCACCTTCAAGGAGCGTGTATTTTCTTTCTTGAATCTGAATCCTTGGATTTTTCCAGCCCTCATGGAATGATATCCTGAAAATTTGATCACCCATATCACGCGAACTTTGTAAATATTTATGAATTAATTTTCCATTAGGATAATATAGATTTTGTTTTATACCCGGTACTTTTCGTTTATACAGATCTCTCTTCACACACAAATCATCAAGGATGTCTCGCGTATGACTCAAGGACAGGTTGACATTATCTGATACCATCTGAGCAGTTACGCCTTCGTTATATTCTTTGACATAGTATAAGATTGTCAGATAAGCTCCAGCTAACTTATGGTTTTCACCATCCGAGATTCCCATAAGATCATTTACGCTTATTTTATCTAGATTCGCCATATTTCCGATACCTCAATGCGTGTAACGCTCTTTTTGCTGTAATAATATTTAAATATATCTTAAATATCGGTTTTTTTACAAATTAAATAAATTTTTGCGCATGGAAAAACAACTCATACGAATGCAACATGCATAAAAAAGGAGTTAATAACTTCAAGAGAAAAATCAGGATAATGATTCGTTGTTTTTATTACTTTGACAATACCGATCGTACCGGTTTCGAACTTTCGTATCCCATTTGTTTGCATAACAGTACGTGCACAAATGCATGCAAGTTTCATATTGACCAATGTCTTTACTAATGATGCACCCACACGCCGGTCTTTGATTTTTATCCTTCAATGAATTTTTCTTCCCAGAGTCTTCACAGATTGTCTTCTGAGGTGTTTTTTCGGCACCCAAGAATTTCATTAATTCCATATTATTCGGAAATAATCGCTTCAACAATTCGTCATCAATACAGCGATTGTGAATGAGACCATATTTCGATAGATCCGTTCCGACGGGCCAATCCTCTGCACAAGTGGCTATCGTCAGACCCCAGGATTTATTCAAATCATATAAGCCTTCAGCTAATTGAACCATTTCTGATTTATTGAATTCTCGGTAATTTTTCCCTAAACGATTAAGTCTCTTTTTTACGAGATTGTACGCCTCAATATCAACAAAACTGATGACCAGTTTTTCAGTATATGGGAAAATCTGATCTCCAATCCCTTTGATCTTCCGTAATAGTGTTTCAACAGAAATTTCATCAGAAAGAATCAACGGATCGAATCGCCAGATCACTCTCTCTTTACCGATTTTTTGAGAGAGTTCTTTGAATGTCTCAATTCGATTATTTAATGGAGAGAGATTAGGTTCAAGTTTTTCGTTCTCATAGTCATTTAAAGAGAATTGAAAATAATAGTCAATCCCTTTACTATCAATAACTGGAAGATATTTCAAAAGAGGACGCGGATCTTTTGTCCAGAAAACAATGGCTCTCGTTTTATTGAATGATACGAGTTGTTTATAGTCCTGGTTGAAGGGATTTGTCCAGATTATGTACCCCTCTTCTAATCGGTTAATAAACCATTCTGCATACCAGTTGGGAATATCAGTCGCACGGCTAGCAGAGATAACAACAGGGTCCACTACGGAATTAATATTATTTTGAACGAGATCTGGTAGTTTAATTACCGTTTTCTCGATTTGTTCTTCTTTAGAATTTAAATCCAGTTTTGTTTGCATTTTCTCTCGAAGTCTTAATCCAATCTTTAAATCAAGATCTTTTCAGAATTAATGGATAATATTTGATCAAATTTCGTTGCGACATAATCTGAGCCAAATCGATAGGTATCGTACAATCCAATGGATGAGACAGATATCTTGTCGGTTTTTGGATTATCTCACCAAGATGCATTTCTTCGACTTTGTTAGAAATTTGATTGAATATTGTTTTAATTACCGCTATATGTTGATCGTTCAAAATGAATAAACTTCCAGAAGAGGTCAAATCGAATAGTTCTAGGAATCTATCAATGATAATGTCATTACTAACATTGGAATAATGAAGATCTGAAAAACAATTTTGAATACTATGGACTTTAGTATCTCGTATCATTCGTAGAGTCGTAACATCGCCAGGTTCCTCTCCGGTAAGATAGTTCCATGGGGAGGGATTTTTTTCAACTATTTGGCCCTCCCAATATTCTCTCGAAAGATCGGCTGCACAAAATTCCCTCCAAGGACTCCATCCATGTTGGTCAAAATAATTCACACGAATTCTTTGGACGGAGGGATATTTTTCCTGGATAAACCGTAATATACCAAGTAATTCAGGTGCAGGCCCACACCCATACAAGGAAACCATCATATCTTTGATGAAAAATTCATTAGCTTGTTGTGGAGCAATAGAATTCAAAAT
>JAQVBK010000031.1 GCA_028690365.1 Candidatus Cloacimonadota bacterium | reverse complement strand
ACTGGAAGAATGTATCTGACCATAAACCTGCACCTGCCTATTATTTTGAGTCATTATCTGAAACAGGTATTCTGGGCACTTTCCACATTCCTGAAGTATTCCCTGACGATGAATATATAATCAGATTGCGATTGATAAATACTCTGGCAAAAAGCTACGATTTTTTAACATCAGTTTACATTGATAAAACTCCACCGATACTTCTCGATACTGTAAAACTACTTAAAAGATATAATCAGGAAAGCAGTGAATTCTATCTCAATCTGTTATTCAACGAAAAGGTTGATGTGTCCATTGACTGCTACATCGATAACTGTTATATTGAATCAATAAGTTCAAACCAACAGGAATCAAATATCTTAATAAAAATCCCTGATAATCTGCCGGAAGGTGATCTCAGAATTGTTCTTCAGGCAGAAAATGGTAGCGGTCTGACTCTTGAACATGAGACAATCACTTTGGGACAAATTAACTGGAGTTCAATAGAAACTAACGGTTACACTTTAAGAATATTGGGCAATCCACTCTATCCTGCCAAAGATAGTTTTGATTTTCATGGAAATGGTCTCAGAGAATTCCCTGCAATGGATATTTCCGAAAGCGGAATTAACAATGTAGCTATCTATGAAATTGATAATTACTCCTTAAATATCAAATATCAGTTCCCGTTTGAATTCATTCCCTTTGCTCTTGGAAACAGTAATTCATCGGGAGTTGAATTGTTTGGGCTGACTCCTGTCGGTAATGGCATAGTATTTGAGACTTTATCCGCAGATACATATCCCGATTTTGGTCTTCCTGAAATTGAGAACATAAAAGGCGGAAATTTCATTAAATCTACCGGTTCAAATGACAACCTTGCAATTGTAAAAACAGAGAACGAACATCAGGCAGTAGTGGTGTATTACCGTGAGAATATGGTATTTGTACCCCGTAATTTTTTGTTTAACACAACAGAATCCACTTACAACAATTTTCTGGTTCCACGGGTAATAGGAGACAATTTTGATGGAGATGAATATCTTGATATAATTTCTGCAGATCTTGATGGTGATGTCATTATTCATGAAATATACTCTCAAGGAATTGCAGACGAAACTGGTCAATCAGAATTAGTTTGGTCGCAGAGACTACCGGTAAAAAATGCTTATTTTATGGAAAAAGGAGATTTTAACGGTGATGGTCAAATTGATTTTTTAGTTGGCGGCTATAATGAGGATACAACAAATCCTTCCAGAGATTACTGGTATTTTGAATCATTTACTGCTGCCGGAGACAACATATATGAATCTCTTGGTTCAATATCTTTTTCAGATTTTAATTCACAGAATTCAATCACCACTGCTGATATCACCGGTGACAACAGTGACGAAATCATCTTGGCTTTAACTCCCAATCTGTATATTGTAGATTTTGCAGATGATAATTTTGTTCCGATTTATCAAGGTACTTCCCATAAAACTTACCAAGTATTGACACTAAAAGACAATAACACAACCGGCATTCTTGTAAATACCTATCTTGAAGGTCAATTGCGAACGGCTTTGTACTGTCAGGAAGAAGAATTCAATGGTCCTCCTACTCCTGACAACTTCAAAGCACAAACTATTAATGAATCGTCAGTCAAACTTACCTGGACTTCTGATCAATCACAATCATTCCGAATCTACCGGAGAACTGACTCCCAGCCTGAAATGATTGCCGAAGTTTTTGACAATTTTTATATAGATACTCAACTTCAACAGAATACCGAATTTTTCTACGCAATTTCTAGATATAATGAAGAATTCACACCGCCTGAAAGCAGATTGACTAGTTATAAGAGAGTATTTACGGCTCCGGTACCCGTATTGGAATCAGTAAAAATGATTAGTGAATGCCGAGTTCTGATTAAATTTGATCAAGCAATGAGCAGTAATTCTCTAAAACCAGGGAATTTCTTCATTAATAATGGAATCGGTTACCCAAGTTCAGTTAACAGTACCGCTAATCAAAAAGCGTTCCTTCTGACCTTCAGAGACACCTTCTCAGACACTATTCAGGAATACTCACTAAGTGTTTCAAATCTTATAAGCAATTCAGGTGTTGCTTTCCCTGATAGTAATCTGGTTCTTCACTATGAACAAGACATGGTTCCACCTTACATAACAGGAGGTGAAATATCAGGGGAAAAAGAGGTAGTAATTTTTTTCAGTGAACTATTGGCTCAGGAAACAACAGTCAATTCTGACAATTACACACTGTTTCTCCCAGATTTGGACTCAGATAACTCAATTTCTGAGATTATTTATAGAGGTAATGAGTTAGAGTTCAAATTAGAAAAAGAGATTAAGCAAACTACTCAAACTTACAAATTGATGGTGAAAAATGTAAGCGATTATTCCGGAAATGTTATTATCAACGCAAACAATGTGTATTCTTTCAACTTGACAAAGATTGATGATTTAAATTTTGTGAAAATTATTCCGAATCCCTTTTATCGTAATTCTGAAGCAGGTTTGATTTCGGATATCAGATTTGTGAATATTCCATTACAAAAAAGGGGAACCATTAAAATATATTCTTTGGATGGTGATCTGGTGTTTGAAGAAAAATTTCATTCATTGACAGCCGATAACCCACATTTTTCGTGGAGAATAGTTAATAATCACGGGAACCGAGTTGCCCCTGGTGTTTATTTTTATATTGTAGAAATGGGAAGCAAAACAAAAAAAGGAAAATTTGCTATAATAGAGTAACTTAAAAATATGAGTTTAATAATCAAACGAGGTATAACGAATCTCTCATAGGACATTACTCCTTGAGGGATTACCTCATAAAAGGAGTTTGTCATGATATCACTGGACTGGAAAGAGAGATTACAAAAAGATGTTGATGATTTTTACTCAAGAAAGCTTAAAGAACATGACTACGATTTAGGAATTATTTATAATGCTTATCCTTCCAGAATTGATAACAAAGTACCTAAAGAAGTAGTAGAATTTGTAGCCAACAATCTCGCATCCAAACTTGCAAAAACTGCCGAAAATCACGTTCAATTCTATGATTATCTCTGGAACGAAAAAGGAGAAGATGGCAAGATAGCCTTTGCTTGCATTATGTCAAAAGTTGCAAAGAAAAAACCTGATTTCTTCCTAAACTATCTGAAAGAAATTCTTATGAAAATTTCTGATTCCAAACACATTACTCTTCTGATTGATAAAGGTATTTACCCGGCAATAAAGAAAAATCCTTCAGCTTATCTGGAGTATGTTTGTAGCTTATTGAAAACCAACAATGAAACATTTGCAAAAGGTGTGGTAAAATTGATTCTGAAATTGCTAAAGACTAATCCTGAGCTTATAAGCCCTGTATACAAAAAGATGGAAGGAGCATGGCTGCATGCAAATCCTTTAACTGTTAAAATCAATATCCAATTCATGAAAATGCTGGGTGTTATCGACAAAAAGTTCTATCTGTCAGTTTATCAGAATTATAAACTTTCCAGAGAACCTATTTTTGCGGAAATCCTAAGTAACGCTATTGTCTTCTACGATGAAACGATAGATTGTATGGTTACAAATTGGGCTGCAAGCGGTAATGTAAAACTTAAGAAAGCCGGAATAGCCGGTAAGAAAATTATCAACAGACTTAAAAAAAACTGAGAGGAGATCATGGCAGAATACATCACTTTGGAAGGACTGAAAAAACTGAAAGAGAAACTCAACAATCTAATCGAACAACAGAGACCTGAAGTTATCAAGAGAGTTCAAGTTGCCCGTGAAATGGGAGATTTAAGCGAAAATGCAGAATATCATGCTGCCAAAGAAGAGCAAAGACATATAGACTCAGAAATTGACAAAATAAATCGTAGATTGGCAGTCTTAAAAATTATTGATCCTTCTTCTATCTCCAAAGATGCAGTTCGATTTGGAGCTTACGTAACTGTAAAAAATAATCAAGGCGAAGAAGAAGATTATCGCCTGGTTGGAGTAGATGAAGTAGACTTTAACGAAGAACAGGGTATTACAAATATATCAGTTGCTTCTCCCATGGGAAAAGCAATGATAGGCAAAAAAACCGGTGAAAAATTCACAGTCAGAGCACCTATCGGAAATATTGACTACTCAGTGCTTAATATTAAATAATGGAGAAAAAATGAAAAAGAAAGAAAACAATGAATTGACTTACAAACTTAAAAGTTTCTGGGAAACTGCCACAAAAAATGAAATTAAAAAAGCATTTGATTTCTCAGAGAAATATACAAAGTTCCTGGATTTATGCAAAACAGAAAGAGAGACAGTTGTATTTTTAGAGAATGAACTCATTAACCGAGGTTATAAATCAACTGAAAAGAATACTGAACAGAAAAAAATATACAAAATCTTTCGAAACAAAACAGCTGCTTTTGCCATAATCGGTAAAAGACCTGTTTCAGAAGGTTTCAACCTAATTGTATCTCACATAGATTCCCCCAGAATTGACCTTAAACAACGTCCTCTGCATGAAGACAATGAGCTGAAAATGAGCATCATTAAAACTCATTATTACGGTGGCATAAGAAAATATCAATGGGTTTCCACTCCTTTGGCCTTACATGGTTTTGTTGTTAAGAAAGATGGTGAAGCCGTCAATGTTTGTATCGGAGAAAACTCAGATGATCCTGTTTTCATTATACCTGATCTCTTACCACATCTGGCTCAGGATCAACGTTCAAAAAAATTGGATGAGGCAATTGACGCATCAAAATTAAATGTAGTTTTCAGTTCTATTCCTTATCCGGATGAAGATATCAAAGAAACCGTGAAATACAATGCCTTGTACCTATTAAATAAAAGATATGGGATAACTGAAACTGACCTGTTGTCTGCCGAACTTCAGTTTGTCCCCGCCGGTATGTCCCGCGATGCAGGCATAGACAAGAGTTTCATTATGGGTTATGGTCAAGATGATAAAGTTTGCGCATATACATCAATGCAGGCACTTTTTGACTGTGACCCCGCAGATTTAGATAGGACTGCTATTGTTTATTTCGCAGATAAAGAAGAGATCGGTAGCGAAGGAAATACCGGAGCAAAATCCAGTTTCATTCTTGATTTTGTCTCAGATTTAATGGAAGTCAATGGTGAGAAAAACGACAGTATTAGTCTTCGCAAAGCATTCATAAATAGCCAGATATTATCCGCAGACGTAAATGCTGCAATTAATCCGAATTATCCTGCAGTTCATGAAAAAGACAACGCAGTTCATATCGGTTATGGTGTTAGTTTAACAAAATTTACTGGCTCCAGAGGCAAATCCGGTAGTAATGATGCTAATGCCGAGTTTATGGCAAAAATTGCACGTATCTTCAATGAACAAAAAGTTAATTGGCAAATAGGAGAATTAGGGAAAGTGGATCAGGGTGGCGGTGGTACAATAGCCAAATTTATGGCTGAACTCGGCGCCGAAGTAATCGATTGCGGTCCGGGGGTACTGGGAATGCACTCCCTTTATGAACTGACCAGTAAAGCAGATGTTTTCTCCACCTATAAAGCTTATAAATCATTCTATCAGAAAGCATAAAATTCTCTAGAATGAAAGATATCTTACGTATCTATCAGATAATGCTCCAGCATTGGGGTTATCTTCTGATAGGTTTGATTGCCATGCTTGGTTATGCAGCTTTCAGCGGAGCTTCACTCACAATGGTGGTTCCGCTTTTTGATTATGTATTTAAACCAACTCAGGGAGATGTTTTATACAATAATTCATCTGAGCTGATTCAAGCTCTTCGGAATATCCTAACTAATAATTTATCATCAAACAGTTTTCTCGAAATAGTTATCAATTCAGAACTGCAAAACAGTCTTCTGTCCGCTCTAAAGAATGTTTTATCTTCAACATCTTCATTTTTGTTATTAAAGATAGTTTCTGCAATGGTCATTGTCATGATTCTGCTAAAGAATTTATTCTTCTACCTGAATCGCATAATGTTCCTTAATCTGCATGGGAAAACAATAGAGGATATAAGAAATCAGTTATTTGAGAAATATATGTCGCTATCGTTGTCATTCTTTAGTAAAAACAAAGTCGGCGACTCTTTAGTCAGGATGATTAATGATGTAGATATTGTGAGCAATAACCTCATTGTTTCAGTTATGGGTATTCTTAGAGATATCATTCTTATTGTTGTGTTTGTTTACATAGCAATTTTTCTCAACTTGCGCCTTTTTCTGATAAGTATGATAATCTTCCCAATTTTTGCATATCTGGTAACTCTTCTAGGCAAGAAGGTAAAAAAACATTCAAAAAGAATACAATCAAAGATTTCGGATATGTTTTCTCAGGTAGAAGAGGTTCTTACCAATATTAAGATTATTAAAGCTTATAATCAGGAAGACAATGAAGTTAAGAAATTCCGGAAAATAAACAACTCTTACTTTCTGAGTTGGATCAGAGCGGAAAACTATGGCAGTCTGAACGTCCCAATAAGTGAAGTCACCAGCGCAATTGCCGGTGCTTCAGTTCTAATGATTGGTGGTTACGAAGTAATAAAAGGAACCGGTGGGTTTACTCTTGGAAATTTCACAGCATTTCTTCTGGCTCTTTTTTCTGTTTTGCACCCGCTAAAAGTGATATCAAGAGCTTACTCAAATATAAAAAAAGCAATGGTTTCTTTGAATCGTATTTCGGAAGTTTTAAACTTGGAACCGCAGATAATTGAAATTGAAAATCCTATTTTGAAAGATGATTTTGTTGACTCAATCTCGCTAAAAAATGTCAATTTTTCTTATGATGGCACAACTAATGTTTTAACTGATATTAGCCTGGATATTAAGAAAGGTGAAAAAATCGCCTTTGTTGGCAGTAGCGGAGCAGGAAAAACTACTTTGGCGAATGTTATTGCCAGATTATACGATACAACATCCGGCAAATTAACAATTGATGGAGTATCCATAAAACATATATCAATTAAGAGTCTAAGAAAATTGTTTGGTCTGGTTACACAAGATTCTATTCTTTTCAGTGACACAATCTTTAACAACCTTACGTTCAACAATGATAAAGAAAATTATGAACAGAAGGTTATTGAAGCTCTCGAAATTGCAAATGCCACAGATTTTGTCAAAGTCCTTCCTAATGGAATACACGAACATCTTCATGCCAAAGGTCATTCATTTTCGGGAGGTCAAAGACAGAGACTGTGTATTGCCAGAGCTGTTGTTAACGATCCACCGATTCTCATATTCGATGAAGCAACCAGCTCCCTCGATACCGAATCAGAGAAAAATGTACAATTGGCACTTGAGAAAGCGACTTCAAACCGTACTGTCATTATTATTGCACATCGCCTCTCTACGGTTTTGTCTTGTGATCGGATTTTTGTGATGGATAAAGGAAGAATAATTTGCTCAGGAACTCACAAGGAATTACTGGATAATTGTGAGCGCTATAGACATCTATACAATATACAATTTGATAATTAGAATATGGAGGAATTATGCTTATTGAAGTATCAGATGGAGAAATTGTTGATAAATTAACAATTATCGAAATCAAATTGATGAACATAAAAGATGAAGCAAAGCTCATAAATATTGAAAGAGAATACGAAATATTGAATAGTGCAGTAAAAAAAATAATTGATAAAAATGATCCACTCTACAACGAGTTGCTGACAATAAATCAGGAACTCTGGAGAATAGAAGATGAAATAAGAGAATGCGAAAGAAGCAAAGATTTTGGCGATAAATTTATCAGTTTGGCAAGATCAGTCTATTTCACAAATGATCGGAGATCAGAAATTAAAAAAAGAATAAATATAAAATCCGGTTCAAATCTGATTGAAGAAAAAAGTTATCAGGCATATTAATAAATGAGTTCAGAAGGGAAAGTTTCGGTAGTTCTAGCAGCTTATAACGGAGAACTGTATCTAAGACAACAGATTGATTCAATTCTGGAGCAAAGCTATCAGAACCTCGAGTTAGTTTGTGTTGATGACTGTTCCTCAGATTCTACCGGGAGAATTCTTATCAATTATCTGGAAAAGTATCCTGAGAAAGTTAGAGTTTCCAGAAATTACAAAAATTTGGGGTCAAAGTTAACTTTCTCCCGAGGAGTTGAGTTGGCGACCGGTGATTTTATCGCTTTTTCAGACCAGGATGATGTATGGCAGAGAGATAAGATTCAGGTGTTAATGAATGAACTGTCTCTTAATCGAGATGTTGTTCTGGTTTACTCTAATTCGGAATTAGTGGACGAGAATCTGCAAACTATTAAGACCTCAACCTGGGATGAATCATCGGATTTCATACAAGGTAAGGACTTTTATAAAGTACTTAACAATAACACTATAATGGGTTGTTCCCTTATGGCAAAAGCTGATTTTGTAAAAGCCTGTCTACCTTTTCCCTCAACTGGTTTTCATCACGACTGGTACTTGGCTATGATTGCCTTAGGTAACAACTTCTCAATCAAGTATGTTGATAAATGCCTCTTCAAGTACAGACGGCATGCTCACAATCAGATAAATAAATCGCGCAGCAACAGACAGAAAAGGAATACAAAAAAAACTGTAATACGGCAATTACTGGAATTGAATTCCCTTGATTATGTCAATTTCTCAAATCAATGTCTGCGAGAGTTAATCAATCTTAAAATATTTTTTCTAACTTCACTGCTCGAGAAAAGAGTCTATACTTCCTTGAAATACTGGTATCAATTATTCAGAAGGCTTGCTGAATTGAATAGCGTTAATCAAAAGATAAAAAGCAGCTATTTCAGATACATCTTTTATAGTATTTTCTGGAGATCAAGCTAACATGAAAATTGCAGTTATTGTCAGAGTTTATAATAGACTAGCTGACTTGGAAATATGCCTGGATCTAATAAGGAAAACATGGAACAGACACCTTTATTATGTAATTATTACTGCTAACGGTTCTAGTGATGGTTATAAGATTAGCCCGTCTATCCGGCAACAAGCTGATGTGTGTACCGAAATTATCGATAACAGCGGACATCTGTCTGGAAATGCCGAGCTAATCAAACATGGTATTAAAAGCATCCCCTCTGATTGTAAATATACAGTTTTGCTTGAAGCAGATACCTGGATATATTCTGATGCAATAGTGGACAAATATATTAACTCTCTGAGTGAAGCAGAAGCGGTCTGGTGTAGTTCTGAATGGATAGAGAAATATTATTCCCTAGGTTTGGATTTTGCTATAGCCGAGTCTGATTATTTGGTTAGAAATCTACCCATGTTTGATTTTCACAGTCATGCTGAGAGTTTTGTCTGTAATTATCTGCTTACTAATAAACAAAAGTTCATACTATTAAAAGAAGCAATGCCTGTTCACATTCCGAAGATTATGAGATATCTTTATAATCCCTCCGGAGGTAGACTGAGATTTTTCACTAGAATTCCAATGGTAACTCATCATATTGAAAATTTAGCAGAAGGCATTGAAACAAAAAAAGGAATAGCCAATGCTGTCTTTCAGAAAAACTTCTTTAAAGATTCAGAGAAATATACGTTTTTCTCTTACTGCAAATTTTTGATAATCGAAGTATTAGCTAAGACTTTCCCCAGATCAGCCTGGTTTAAAAAGAAAAAAGTGAGAAAGTAAGGATGAGAATCTGTTTTTGTTTACCGGGACCGAGTGAAAAACCGGCCGGAGGATTTAAGATAATCTTTGAGTATGCCAATCAGCTCTGTGAAAGAGGACATGAAGTAACGCTCTTTTTTAACTATTCAAAAAATAATGTGAAAAATCCTTTATTGTTGAAATGGTATCATTATAAAATTATGAAACATCCCAAGTGGTTCAGTTTAAATAAGCAAATCAGAAAAATATACCTTAACGGTATAAAAGACATAAATATCCCCGATTCAGATATAATAGTAGCTACAGCAGTAACAACAGCTCAAAGTGTGAATAAATTATCTCAGTCAAAAGGGGAAAAAGTGTACTTTATTCAGGATTTTGAGAATTGGGTGAGTAATGATGAAGTTGTTTTTGAATCATACCGATTGCCAATGAAAAAAGTTGTGATTTCAGAATCCTCCTCAATATTGATTAGAAATGGAATTAATCTGAATGTCTTCTGCCTGAAAAAACTACCCGAACAAAGGTACATTTACAGTGTTTGTATGATGTATCATACCCAGAAAAGAAAAGGGGTAGAATATGGTATGGAAGCCTTGTATAAATTGAAAAATAAATATCCGCAAATGAAAGCCACCTGTTTCGGCACTCCAGCCAGACCGAAAAATATGCCAAACTGGATTAATTATTGGAGGAATGCCAATCCGGTACAACTTAGTAGAATCTACAATGATTCAGCGATCTTCTTAAGTACAAGTATTTCAGAGGGTTTTGGCTTGACTGGTCTTGAAAGTATGGCTTGTGGGTGTGCGTTAGTAAGTACCTCAAATAATGGTGTTAATGAATATGCTGTCCATCGGAAGAATTCGCAGATAACTATACCCCAGAGTGCAGAATCATTGTTTGAAGCCGTGGATAGTCTGTTTTCTGATAACCGTTTAAGAGTGGAGATAGCCCTGAATGGTCATGCTACAACAAGTAGTTTTAAATGGGATAATGCAGTCAGTTTGTTAGAAAAGACATTCTTAGCATTAAGTAGTAAATAGGAAGAGAATGATGATACATACTGATAAAATCAAGAAAATCCTAATCATCCAATTCAAACCATTTGGCGATGTACTGCTCAATACCGGATATCTACCATCTCTCCATAAAAAATTTCCAGAAGCAGAAATCTGTTTTCTGGTCGCATCTCCCTTCCACAAAGTTCTGCATAACAATCCCTATCTGAGCAAATTGATAGTTTTTAGAAATATTAAAAAGAAAGGGTTGAGTTATCTACTTGAGAGAATAAAACTTTTTATAAGACTGCGTTCAGAAAAATTTGATCTGGTTATCGATCAGATGCGCGGAACCGGTTCAGCTCAAATTGCTTTCTTCACAGGTGCCAGATACAGATTGGGACTTGCTGATTGCAAATTCAGTTTTCTTTACAACATCAAAACGTACCAACATGCAAATACATATAGTGCCTCAATGAAGTTTGATCTGCTGAAACCTCTGGGCATAACTAAACCGGATAACTATTCACTCTATTTTCACATAACAAATGAATCTCATTTATACATCAACAAATGGATAAAAGACAACGGATTGGTTGAAGATAAAATCGTTTGTCTATCTCCCGGTTCTCCAGTACCGAAAAAAAAATGGAAAGCAGAATTATATGCTGAATTAGCTGATATAATTATTGAGAAAACAAATCACAAAGTTGCTTTGCTTTGGGCTCCCAATGAATATCAGGATGTTCAGTCAGTTAAATCATTCATGAAAAATGATCCGATTATTGCTCCTCCGACTGACTTCAACCAGGCGGGAGCTTTTCTGCAAAGATGCATAATTCTCATTTGTAATGATGGTGGATTAAATCACTTGTCGGCAGCTGTTGGAACAAAGTCTTTGGCAATATTCGGTAATACTAATCCGAATAATTGGTCACCTGATTTTGCAGGACATAGCTATGTTTACAACGATTCTCATGATTCAACTCGCGATAACAGTTTTGGTTTATCTCCTAAAATTGTTTTCGAGAAATTTATAGTAATGACAGGAGTTTAAATGAAATATTGGCAGAACATCAAGGAATCTTCATTAATTACTTTTAAAATATTGCTATTTAATTTTTTAGCTACATTGATAATTTCCTCTTTTTACATTACAACCACAAATGAAATTAGATTTGTTTCATCTATTTACCTTACAATTGCATTAATCTCAAATTCATTAATGATTTATCTGGTTTTAGGCATACTATTTTTTCTCATTTCCGCATTATCCCCTTTTAAAAAAGTTATAAAAGTTTTTTCAATCCTCTTTTTCAGTCTGCTGCACTTTATTAATTTGGCAGATGTTTTCCAATTCAGTCTGTTTAAATATCATGTTAACGGAATGGTTATTAATCAATTCACGGCTTTTTTGCAAGGGGAATCAGATTCGGTAACTCTGGGATTTGGAACTATTCTGGCTGGTATCCTTTTGATTTTGCTAGTGCTTGGATATCAGTGGATTGTTATGATTTTAATTTCCAAAACTAAAAATTTCAATGTGAAGAAGGTTACGAAATATGCTGTTATTTGCACTTGCTTATTTATCATGGCAGACAAGTCATGGTATGCTGTAGCTGATTTATCTGACAATGTCTTAATCATGGGATATCGTGATTTATTCCCTTTCTACCAACCAATGACAATCAAGCGAACTGCCAGGAAATTTGGGTACAAGGACAACCGCGAAAATTTCAAAATTTCCAGATCTAACTCCCGCTTAAACTACCCCTTAAAAGAATTGGAATTTGAAGAGATTCTTGAATACCCAAATATACTCTGGATCATTTTGGATGCAGCTCGTTTTGACATGTTCAATGAAGAAATTATGCCTAATATTTATAAGATGTCCAAGGAAGCAAAAGTTTTTAAAAACCATTATAGTGGAGGAAACGCTTCTCGTTTTGGTGTTTTTTCAATGTTTTATGGTGTTTACGGCACTTATTGGCAGCAATTTTTGTCTGAAAGAATAAGTCCGGTATTCTTAAATCATCTGCAGCAAATCAATTATGATTTTAGAATTCTTTCGAGCACTAAACTATCGAGTCCTGAATTTCGTAAAACTTGTTTTGTTAATCTCTCTGACTACATACACGATGAATTTCAGGGAGAAAGTTCTCTGGAAAAAGATCCTCTTCTTAAGAACGATTTCATTCAATGGATTAATACCCGTGATAATGAAAAACCCTTCTTCAGTTTCATCTTTTTTGATGCACCACATGGACCATATTCTTATCCTGAGAAATTTGACAAATACAAACCTTCCCGCCGTTCGATTAATTATGCGACCATAACAAAGAAAGATACCCTGATATTAAAAAACAGTTACAAGAATGCAATATATTGGAATGATTCACTTTTCGGAGAAATTGTTGAAACGCTGAAGGCTACCGGATTATATGAAAAAACAATCATCCTGGTGACCGGTGATCATGGTGAAGAGTTCTTTGAGAGAGGATTCTATGGTCACACAAATGCTTTTTCTGACATGCAGACAAAAGTTCCGTTGATCATAAGAATTCCCCATCAAACGCATCAGGAATTCAATCATTTCACTTCTCATCATGATCTGCCAGTTACTTTTATGGAGCAACTGGGCTGTGTATCTGAACCAACAAATTATTCAAATGGTAAAAACTTGTTTGATACCAAACCAATCCGATCTGTTTTTACTTCTGGCTGGGATGATGCTGCAATAATAACTGATGAAGCAACTTTTGTATTTGGAACAAGTTCATATAAGACTAATTTCTTTATTCGTGACAGTAAATATAGTTTGATAACTGATAAAAAGTTGCGCAATAGACTTAGTAACAAATACCTTCCTGAAATTAATCAGACCAGAAAAGAGATGAGTAGATTTCTAAAATAGGTGGATTATGAATAAACTCTCAGTTGCAATAATAACCAAAAACGAAGAAAGAAATATCGGAAGGTGTCTGAAATCTGTTCAATGGGCTGACGAGATTGTAGTTGTAGATTCCGGTTCATCAGACAAAACTATAGATATATGTCAAAAGTTTAACTGCAAAATTGTTGAAACTGAGTGGTTAGGGTTTGGGAAAACCAAGCAGCTGGCAGTCAATAATTGTTCTCATGATTGGGTTTTATCAATTGATGCAGATGAAGAGTTAACTACAGAACTTCAGAACAGAATAAAAACAATTCTGCAAAACCCTGACGCTGAAGGGTATTATATAAAAAGAATGTCTTTTTATCTGAACAAACTAATTCAACATTGCGGATGGAATCACGACTTTCCTTTGAGATTGTTTAATCGCCGGAATGGCAGTTTTAATGAAAAAATTGTTCATGAAGCAATTGAAGTAAACGGAACTGTAAAGAAAATCAAAGAAGTAATGTTTCATTACACGTATCCAACCATTTCATTCCATATTCAGAAAATTGATTTTTATTCCACTTTGGGCGCAGAGAGAATTTCTGATAAAAGAAGTTCGATTTCGAAAGCAGTTATGAGAGGATTATTCAAATTTATAAAAATGTACATAATACAATTAGGCTTTCTGGATGGAAAGATTGGATTCGTTTTATCAGTTAACTCTGCATACGGTGTTTATTTGAAGTACATAAAACTATGGGAAACAAATCAATAAAAGTAATTCACATTGATTCTGAGACATCCTGGAGAGGCGGTCAACAACAGGCTGCTTATCTGCATGAATCTTTGTATAAAAAAGGCTTCGACACATTGTTGATTTGTCCGCCAGGAAGTGAGTTTTCAAAATATTGCCTTACAAAAAACCTACCGGTAAATGAGATTTCAATGCGGGGAGAGTTTGATATCTTTGCCGGATATCAGATTGCAAGACTTGCCAGAATGAATGATTTTAGGATTCTACATGCACATTCTGCCCATGCGCAGGCCACTGCTATTTGGGCAAAAATGTTCTACCCTAAGCTTAAAATCATTGGTGTAAGAAGAGTGGATTTTCATCTCAAAAAGAATTTTTTCAGCAGAATAAAATATAACAACAAGATGATTGATAAAATCGTTTGCATCTCTAATGGAATTAAAGCAGTACTACTTCAAGATGGGATATCAGAGGATAAGCTAGTTACAATCCATAGCGGTATAGATATTTATAAATTTGAAGATATTGAATCATTAGCAGATTTCAGAGAAGTTTTCAATATCCCTAAAAGCCACTTAATTGTGGGAACTGTGGGTGCATTAGTTGGACACAAAGATTACCCAAACCTTCTAAACGCAGCCAAAAAAGTTCTGGAAAAGCAACCGAATGTCACTTTCATTTCGCTTGGAACTGGTAAGGATGAAGTTGAAATAAAATCATTGCATAATAAATTGGGATTGGGTGATTCTTTCATCTTTCTTGGTTTCAGAAATGATGTCGGAGCAATTCTCAAACATTTTGATGTTTTCGTGATGGCTTCAAAACTGGAAGGACTGGGAACATCAATCCTAGATGCTCAATCAGTAGGATTACCGGTTATCGGAACAGACACCGGAGGAATTCCTGAAGCAGTTCAGCATGGGTTTAATGGACTTTTAGTTCCGCCGCAAAATCCCGATAAGTTAGCAGAAGCAGTTTTGACAATGATTAGTAATGAAGAAATGAGGAAATGTTTTTCTCATAACGCACTGGAATCTGTAAAAAAATTTGATATCAAAATCACTATCGAGAAAAACATCGAGTTATATGAAAGAATAATTGGACTCTAAGATGATTACTTACAAGAAATATGAACCCTCAGAAAGAATTATCAAGGAGTGCTTCTGGGATTACAAAATCTCAGTTGCAGATATAAAAGAATACACTTCTTCTAATGATTGGAATTTGAAGAAATTCATTTTTGAGAAAATATTCTGCAATAGTCAGTCTCTAATCATAGATTTGATGATTTTTGACAAAGATGATTTGGAAAAATTGATAAGAAAATATACGATTCCTCAGTTCAATCATGATTATTTAGAGAAGCGTCACAAGATTATCCGTCATGTAATATTGAATGAAAAAGTCAGAATTAAGGAGTTAGAATGGAGGCTATAGAGTACAAAAAACTTTATGAAATTCAAGATATTGTAATAGAATCCATTTCGAAAATTGAAACCGAGTTTTATCTTACCGGCGGAACCTGCTTATGCAGATTTTATTGGAATAAAAGGTACTCGATAGATTTAGATTTCTTCACAAATTACTCAAATTCATTTCATCAGTCAATTAGAGAAATTGAGGACCATTTCGATAAAGATGGAATTGTTCATCAAAGAATTACCGAATCTAAAGATTTTGTGAGATTGATGATTGACGATTATTTACAGATAGATTTTATCAATGATAGGGTCAAGTATTTTGGCAAGAATGAAATCGTTAACGGTCTGAAAATTGATAATTGGGAAAATATTTTAGCTAATAAAGTAACCGCTGTTATAGCAAGAGATAATGTAAAAGATATTTTTGATATTTTCTTAGTCTCTAAACATAAGCAATTTAAGTGGTCTGACGTTATTGAAAAAGCTAAAGAAAAGATGACTTTTGATGATAGTGAACTTTGTGAAAGGTTGATGTTGTTCCCCAAAGTGATGATAAATAGAATTGATGTTTGCGACTTCGGCTTTCTCGAAAATTTCGAAAAAGAATTTAACCTTATAATCAATGATATTTGCCACAAAAAAGAAAATTCTCTATGTCAGATAGTAAAATAAAAAGAATTCTCGTTATACACACAGCTTTTATTGGTGATGTCATACTCATGACTGCTTTTATAAAAAAACTCAAGTTGACATTCCCTGAGAGCAAAATTGATGTAGTTGTTGTTCCGGTTACCGCAGGTATTCTAAAGAACAACCCCAACATAAGAGATATCATTCAGTTCAATAAAAGAGACAACAAATTTTTGACTCTGTTAAAACTGATTAGTCGAATAAAAGAACAGAATTATGATGAGGCTTACTTGCTGCATAGCTCTTTGACATCCTCCTTCCTTGCTTATTTCGGAAAAGTGAAACATCGAATCGGCTTCGATAGAGGAATCTCCAGATATTTACTCACCAAACGGGTTACTTTCCGAAAAAATACTTTGCGTCTGTGGAAGAATCTCGACTTGCTCGAACTATCTGTTGGTGAGGACAAGAACATAGAAACTGAAATATTCCTCTCAGCTGAAGACTATCAAAAAGCTGATGTATTACTTGCTCCCTTGAAAGATAAACAACTTATTGCTATTGCACCCGGCTCTGTCTGGTTTACAAAACGGTGGCCGGAGGAATATTATAAACAGCTGTGCAAGAGAATTATCGATGAAACTCCATTAGGACTAGTTTTTATCGGCAGCAAAGCGGAAAAAGAACTTTGCCAAAGAATTATGCCAGACAGGAATTCTATTAATCTTGCTGGTTTAACGACTCTTACAGAATCTGCAGCTTGTATAGAAAGATGTCGGCTAATGATCTGTAATGACAGTGGAGCATTACATATTGCCAATGCAGTAAAAACAGATGTTGTTGCTTTTTTCGGACCCACAGTCAGAGCATTGGGATATTTTCCTTATCGTAATGATGATATTGTTTTAGAGAGAGAAGAACAGAACTGTCGACCTTGCGGCAATCATGGTCATAGTCAATGTCCATTGGGGCATCATAATTGTATGAAGTCAATCAAAGCTTATACTGTGTTTACTGAAATAGTAAAAAGAATAATTTGATTATGGTTTTATCATACTATCTACTGAAAGTACCATATATAATTATTAAGAGAATTTATAAATTATTTAATAAAAACACACAAATTGCATTCTACTGTGACAATATTCTAGATTTTGAGATTTTTCGTAACATCAATTTTGAGAACACTTTTTTTATTGCACGTAATGTTCAGTTAAAAAGAGAATTAGAAAAAAATTATCAGATAGAAGTTCGATTATGGCCACAGTTCCCGGACATTGTAATAATGGCAAGACATGCAATCCATCGATTTCCTGATGATAAAATCATCAGGATCGGCATGCGACATGGTCCTTATCATTTTAAGGACTTTGTCTCAAAAGACAAGTACAATATGTTTTCTGCATTTTTAATGACATCAGAACATGAGGTGAAGAAGGCTGAAGCCGTAGGAATTAACAATGCAGTAAATGGTGGATTTCCTAAGATAGATTCATTACTAAATAACTCTATTTCTGATTCATATCTGGTTAGTGTTAAAAATAAAATCCGAATCGATAGTAACAAAAAAACGGTTTTGTTCTCAGCTACCTGGTATGATTCAGGTATGTCAGCGATTGCTCTCTGGATAGATAAACTACACCTTCTGACTGCTTTATATAATATCATTGTAACTCTTCATCCATTTACACCAGATAGATTTCGTAGAAAAGTTGAAATGACAAAAGATGTCTATCTTATAAAAGAAATGTCTTTGTATCCTTTTATGCTAATCTCCGACATACTCATTTCGGACAAGAGCTCTCTCATTGCAGAATATTGTGTCTTAAACAAACCTATAATAACATTTAAGATCAAAGATAGCAAACGGGAAAATGTTGAGATTAACAGCATAATTGATTCAGTAAGCTTGAGAGTTGATACATTTGAAGATTTACAAGAAACCATTAAAAGTGCATTGCAAAGAAGTAATTGGATGGATGATAAAAGAAGGAATGCTTTAACTATCTTCTTTGACAGCATTGAACCTAATCACGCAAAAAGAGCAAAAACTATCATCGAAAATATCATAGAAAAAAGAAAATAAAATTCTATTGGGAGTATGTTTTAATATATTACTGCTAAACCACTCTGATAATCAGATTAGCAATGCTGAAATATATATAAAGGGATAAAGCATCCACAATAGTGGTGATTATCGGGCTTGCCATCATTGCAGGATCCATCTTGAATATTTTTACGATTATCGGCAGTGAACCACCAATCAATTTAGCAAATACAACTGTGAACACAAGGGTAATGGAAACTGTTAATGCGAGAAATATTCCCACATTGTCGAACAGAATAACTCTGATAAAGTTCGCTGTTGCCAAACATAATCCAACAATGATACTGACACGAAACTCTTTAAAAAAAACTCTAAGAAGATCAGAAATTTCAATCTGCCCCACTGCCATACCACGAATAATCAAAGTTGATGACTGAGCTCCCGCATTTCCTCCTGTTCCCATCAGCATTGGAATGTATGCTGCCAGGAGAACTGTAGCTGCAAGAGCATCTTCAAAGTAGTGAATAATCTTACCTGTAAAAGTAGCTGACAACATTAGAACCAAAAGCCAGACAACCCGCTTCTTACTGAGTTGAAAAACAGATGAATCGAAATACTCATCCTCGTTGGGAATCAGGGCAGCCATCTTTTCAAAGTCTTCTGTATTCTCTTCTTCGATTACATCCACAATATCATCTACCGTAATAATTCCCACCATTCGATTTTCTGTGTCAACCACAGGTACTGCAATGAGATCATATTTTTTAAATATCTGAGAAATCACTTCCTGATCTTCGTCAGTGTCTACCTTAACTATGTCAGTTGTCATAATTTCTTCGATAATCTGTTCGGCATTTGATAAAACAAGTTTTCTCAAAGAAAGAAGCCCCACAAGATGATTCTGTTCATCTTTGATATAACAGGTATAAATTGTTTCTTTATCTACCCCATTCTTTCTGATATGTTCAATAGCTTCCTTCACCGACATCTCTTTTCTCAGAGCTACATACTCAATAGTCATGAGACTTCCTGCTGAGTTTTCTTTGTAGTTAAGGAATTGATTCAGCAAGTTTCTTTCTTTCTCGTTTGAAGCGGCGAGAAGTTTTCTCACAACAGTTGCAGGTACTTCTTCCAGTAAGTCTACTTTGTCATCAAGGTGTAAGTCGGAAAAAATGTCTTTAAGCTTTTGCTCAGTTATTCCCGAAACAATATCTAATCTTTCCTCTGAACTCATAAAGGAGAAGACTTCAGAAGCATTATCTTTTTTTAGAAGACGAAACACAATCAATCTGTTAGTTTCATTCAGTTCTTCCAGAATTTCAGCA
>JAQVBK010000283.1 GCA_028690365.1 Candidatus Cloacimonadota bacterium | reverse complement strand
GAATAATGAAGTGACAAAGTATAACTACGATGCCTTTGGAAACCTGATGGAAAACTCCGTTGTAGGTGAACAGGTTGCTTACCAATATACTGGGCAGGACTGTGTCCGGCGAACGACGGAGTACGCTGGTCCTGAGCGTAGTCGAAGGAAGGATGAGATAAATCTTCACAACTTCCGCGCCAGATTCTACGACAGCGACATCATGCGTTTCTACGCTGTTGACCCGGCAGAGCAAACCGCTTCGCCTTACCTCTTCTGCGGGAATAATCCCGTTATGTATGTGGATCCGGATGGGGAGTGGCATCTGTCAATAACTTTGGGAGTATTTGGGTTTAATGTAGGAGATAGTGGTGTAGAATTTGATGTAGGAGTTCTGGCAGCTTCTGCAAACATAGGAGTTTCTGCCTCAATAGACAGTAAAGCCGGATTCTCTGCAAGTGCCTCAGCAGGTGCATCTGCAAGCGTTTTAGGTTGGGGAGTAGCTTTGGGTGGCAGTGTTTCGGCAATGCCTACTACTGATGGCTGGAAAACTACTCTTTCTGGGATCGGTCATGGATTAGCTGATATGTTACCCTACGGTATACCTATTCCAGCAACTAAAAAAATTGTGCCTATGTGGGGGAATGATTATAAACAAAGGAACTATCCTTTATCTTATCTTCCTAGAGCAAAATCTAACCCATATAATCGAAACTTTTGGTTCTAAAAAAGGTTATGAAAATGAAACAATTAGCATTTATAATAGCAGTAAATTTTTCATTATCATTATTAAATTCTATAGATTTTTATAGTGATAAATTAGCGATTGAATACAAATACTATAATAATTTTCATTCATTTAATAGAGTAAGCTTATCAATACCTACCTATACAACTGATTATTATGAGTTTACACCAGATGTTTCTATGTTATCTTGGTTAACTAAGGATAAATATAATAGAAACAATAGTAATGTCTCGATTTCTGGTTTAACTCAATTAGGATTGAGTGGATTAGGCTCGATTGTATTACCTTCAAAGGTAAAACCAACAGCATCTGCTATAATGAATTCAATTAGTTCATTTAATTATTTCTATCTATATGGCACTCCATATTTTGATAAAAAGGATTTGCCAAATTTTAAAGTTGCAATTTTCATTAAAAATCATTATGATATTTTTGTTCTTCGAAAAGAAAAATGGCTAGGATTATCACCAGGAATAGGAATCAAAATTTTCTATAAGTATTTTGGAGTTAATATCGGATATGAAAAAGAAATACATTTTATAGGAAATCGAACTCCAATGTGTAATAATGGATTTTTCTTCTCGATTGCAGGTTATATCACTCATTTAGAATAGAAAAGTGGTGAGTAATGAAAAAAGATGCAGTGATCTGGTTTATTTTTATTATTTTTCTTCTCTCCTGCTCTCCCAAGCCGGTTGAGCAGAAAGAGAGCACACCTGGGAGAATCAGCTTTCCTAAAGAAGGCAACATCACTATTCCCTTTACGGAAAATCAGGGGCAACTGGTGGAGAAAGTGCTGTTTTATGCTCAGATTGCCCAGGGAATTGTCTATGTGAACAATTCCGGCGGTTTTCGTTGGAATTAGAATAGCTTTTTTAGACAAAAAAAATGGTACTCCCGTGGGGGCTCGAACCCCAGACCCGCTGATTAAGAGTCAGCTGCTCTACCAACTGAGCTACGGAAGTACGTAAATCCAAAAATTGACTGACACTTTTTGTGTCAAATGTTTTCTGCTTAAGTATATTGAAATGCTTACCGAAATCATTATCAAAAGAAGAATTACAACTGCAAAAGATGCTTTGACTGATTATAATTGGAACAAAAATTGAGGCTTGTTATTATTTTCAACTATTTATACAATCTTTTGCTTGACTAATAAAATATCTTTCAGGTTGTTATTCAAAATTAAAATTGATTGGAGACGTAATGCTGGAAATCCCTGAAGTAGTGACAATAGCAAAACAATTGAATGAAGCTGTCAGAGGAAAGACTATCAACAAGGTTATAGCTGGTTATACTGAACACAAATTGGCTTGGTATAACGGTAAGCCGGAACAATGCTCTGATTGGCTGAATAATAAAGTGATCGGTGAAACTAGAGCTGTAGGCGGAATAATTGAAATAGCTATCGATAATTGCCTGTTGCTTTTGAGCGACGGGGTCAACCTCAGGTATTTAGAGAAGACTGAATCTTGCCCCGGAAAACACCAACTGTATCTCCAATTCTCGGATGATTCTTGTCTGGTCGCTGTTGTTCAAATGTATGGTGGAATTTGTTGTTATGATGGTAAGCCTGATAATAAATACTACTTACTGGCATTATCAAAACCTTCTCCACTATCAGATAATTTTTCTGAAGATTATTTTCATTCATTAACTGTTAGCCCTGAATATCTGAAACTATCAGCAAAAGCGTTTCTGGCAACAGAACAAAGAATTCCAGGATTAGGAAATGGCGTTTTGCAGGACATCCTTTTCAAAGCATCGATTCATCCAAAACGAAAGATGTCATCTCTTACTATAAAAGAAATTGATAAGCTATTTTACTCTCTTAAATCTACTCTTCAGGAGATGACAAAAGAAGGTGGCAGAAATAATGAAAAAGACTTGTTTGGTAAAGTCGGCAATTATAAAGTAATCATGAGTAAGAAAACAGTAAACAATCCTTGTCCGGTTTGTTCAACACTAATTAAAAAAGATAATTATCTTGGCGGGGCAGTTTATTTCTGTCCTAAATGTCAAAAACTAGAAAAATAAGAGGAAATATGCTTCAAAGAATTAATTCTCCTATAGAGATTCCTGAGGAAAAAGATTTTGACAGGTCGCTCAGACCAAAGACTCTCTCAGATTTTGTTGGTCAGGATCATTTGAAGGAGATACTGGATATCTCAATTCAGGCTACAAAGCTGAGAAAAGAACCTTTAGACCACATTCTTTTTTATGGACCACCAGGGCTGGGTAAAACAACCTTAGCAAATATCATCGCCAGCGAATTGGGTGCACAGATAAAAGTAACTTCAGGTCCCGTTTTAGAAAAACCTGCAGAATTGGCGGGGATTCTTACCAATCTCCAAAGACATGAAGTGCTTTTTATTGATGAAATTCATAGATTGAATCATGTTGTTGAAGAGTATATGTATCCGGCAATTGAGGATTTTGAAATGGAAATTATAATCGATAGTGGTCCAAGTGCCAGATCACTCAAGATAGATTTGGAACCTTTTACTCTAATCGGAGCAACTACCAGAGCAGGTTTGCTTACTGCTCCACTCAGAGCTAGATTTGGTATCGTTTTGCGCCTAGATTTTTATAGTTTGGATAACATTCAGACAATTGTTAATCGTTCTGCCAGATTAATGGATGTTGCTATAGAACCGGAAGGTACAAAAGAAATCTCACTCAGAAGTCGGGGAACTCCAAGAGTAGCTAATAGATTGCTGAGAAGAGTTAGGGATTATGCACTAATCAGAGGAGACGGCACAATAACCAGAGATATTGCTGTTAGAGCTCTCAATATGCTAAATGTAGACAATGAGGGTTTGGATGAAATGGATAAACGATTATTGGGAATAATTATTGAGAATTACAAAGGTGGTCCTGTGGGGATTAAAACTCTGGCAGTAGCGGTTGGAGAAGACCCTGGTACTATAGAGGAATTGTATGAACCTTATCTAATTCAACAGGGATTTTTAGAGAGAACTCCTGTCGGAAGAAAAGCATCTCGCAAAGCCTACAAGCATTTGGGCTTGAGATTCCCGGATATTCAATCGGAACTTTTTGATGATTTATAAGTAGAATGAAAATCCAATCTGCAATTTTAAATTTTCGAAAAAATAAATTTGAGGAGTTTCATTTAAACTGGTTGACGCTTTCTTTCAAAAAAGATATGGAACTACAGTATCAGGAATATTCATATGAAAAAATAGTACTGAGCTCACGTTTGACCTATGCTTTTGCTTTGATTTTATTTATTATTTTCGGGATTATGGATTTTTTGTTTATGAAGGAAGCAAAGATGCTTGCCTGGGTGATAAGGGTGGGAGTTATTGCACCAATTTTTCTGATCATGTACTGTCTGACATATTTCCCCATATATTTCAAAGTTCA
>JAQVBK010000282.1 GCA_028690365.1 Candidatus Cloacimonadota bacterium | reverse complement strand
TTCACATCAGTTTCCACTTCATCTTTTGCCTTTAGCATCACTCCTCCTCTTGGGTCATAAAGATCTTCAGCCCATCCCCAATCATCAAGTTTCAGTTTTTTGTGAAGGGATTCAGGAATAATCCTGCAAAGAGATTCATAAAGCTCTTGAGGTTTTGAATCAAGATAATCTTTAAACAACTCAGGACCACTTTTACCTTCGTTAAAGAAAAAAGATTCCACATTGTTGAACATGGAAGGATACTTCTTCCAGAACTCCGCAAGAGCAGTCGCATAAATATGCCTCAGAATTATTTTTTCATTCAAAATTTCAAAATGAGGTGTTTTAATTTCTCCTGAAACCAGCTTTATGGGACTGTAAAAATGCGTCAGATCATGGGGACTGCGTTTACAAAAGGTCAACACGAAAGCCGTTGAATCGGTGCGTCTACCTGCTCTTCCTGCCCTTTGAATATAATTTGAAGCTGAAGGTGGAACATTGCGCATAAAGACGGATTCAAGTTCACCCACATCTACCCCCAATTCGAAAGTAGTTGAGCAACTCAGAACATTTACTTCTCCTTTTATGAATTGAGTTTGCAGTTCAGCGGCAGCCTCACTTTTCAGTTGAGCAGTGTGCTCTTCAGACCACATTTTCAAGGGCAAGAGTTCATAGTAAAGATTTCTGTAGTGGTTGTCCTTTAAAATCTCATTAGGATCACATTCCCGAAGTCTCCCCTCACATTTGTATGTAGGACAGGTCCCTTTAAGATTAAACAACGTCAAATTATTGCATTTTTCACAGTAATACAACTTTTCTCCTTTACTGTTGGAAGCAGGTTGCAATTCCCAGAAATTAGGTTTTATTTTGTAAACAACCCCTTCCCCTTTCAGATTGGTCGATGAAAAAAACTTGTTCCAAGGACTTCCGGAATTCTCGATACTCAAGCTTCTCCATATATTCCTTAGTAAATCCATACACTCCTTTCTCGAATATGAAACGCCCATATTTTGAGCCAAACGCATAAGAAAATCCAAACGTGTATTAAGATGTTTTTCCGAGGAAGGAACCCAGCTTTTTATATTTCTATTTTTGGAAGTCCCACTCTCCCTGAAATACCGATCTTGATTTATAGGTTCAAAAAATTCATCCTCTGGGTTTAGGGGCTCAGGATAAAGCACCGCTCCGTATTTACGGAAACCGTCCAGCAATACCTGATACAATATCCAAACTTCATCTTCGGAAAGATTCAAGGGGTCATTCATCAAGGGAGGCGGAGCTCTCCAACCCTCTGGCTTCACAAGTTTAAATCCAAGACAACCCATTCCTTCCAAACCTATTTTGCTATCGATAACCAGCAGCTCGTGAAGGACCCATTTCCATATTTCGTTTTCTACTTCTTGTTGACTATATTCCGGGAAAAGATTTAATTGAACAACTTGCTGTTTTAAGACAGGAATTAAGTCTTGAATTCTCCAGTGGTTCTCTTGAATTTTATCGATGTTTCTTTCAACAATTTCAAGTAACAATCTCCTTCTAAGGATCTGGGAATATGTACGGTTAAGATAAGGGGCAAAAAAAGCAGCATCTTGTCTACTATCAGAAAAAATCAATAATTGCCGAAGATCCATATTGTCAGATTTAATGTCCAAATTTTGTGTCGTCGTAAAAGTCCATTCGTCCTCTTCACTTTTTTCTTGTATAGAATTATCTTCAGAGCCTTCTTTTTTAGCAGGGATCTGTTGATATAGAGAGGTAGCCAGAACACTTGCTATTGCATCTTTTCCCAGAAGGAAACGGAAAACTACCGAACCTTTAGTATTCGTTTTGGTACAGGCAGGACATTTATGCACCAATCCTTTTGGGGATTCAACTCTAAGAATCTCGATGTAATTATCCTCTCCACATTCACAAATAGGGCTCACCCTACTGCTCCTGTCAATAGCACCGCATTTTCCACATAATTTATGCAACTGCTTTTCATCTTGAACAAGATCCGTGATTTCATCTTCATTTTCAGGCAAAAGTTGAATATTTTTATCAAGAAGTAGATAGTATTCTAAATTATTCGAATCTTCAAAATATTTATTTCCAGGTTGTTTAAACTTTTTTATATTTCCTTCTTTCTCAGTTTCTCCAACAAGATAAACCGCTCCACAATTGCGGCAAGAGGCAATCTCAAATGCCTGATACTCCTGTTCCTCATAAATTACACGCTCTCTTCTCTCAAGATAAAGCTTGTATTCTGGTTTTAAACTCAGATACGCCCCTTCGATATCCCTTACAAATAAATGATACCTTGCAGGGATTAGAGATTGATCATCCTCACCGCATTTTGCTTTAACAGCAAGTTCTACCAGAGCAACAAGAGCTCTTTTGGAACTGAAATCGCCAGGGAATATTTTATCAGCTATTGTTTCTACTGACTGAGGCTCAATTTCAAGACCTGATTTAAGAGAAGCAAGATTCCCATCACCCTTCAACGTGTAGTATAGGAACTTATTAAGGTCATTGAAAGATCTTGATTTTGCATTTTCGAGAATCTCAGTCGGGATTCCAAAATTTTTACTTGACTCAATCAAAAGAGGAATGATGTCCAAGGGATTGTCATTTATAATTTTTTGCCATTCGCAATACATCACTGAAGAAGGAGCTCCCCAGGAAGCTTTGTGGCAGTCTTTCCGCCGGCTCGCTTCAATAACAGATTTAGAATTGAAAGTTTCTCCAAACAATTCAGAAGCAAAATAAATGACATCCTCTAATTTGTTAGCTCCACTTCCCAGTGTAGCGCTTGTGACAATACAACGTAATTTGGAAGGAGCACTTTGAACAACTCTTTCTTTGAGGCGCCTTAAAAGCATCCCCATTTCAATCCCCTTGGCACCATTATAGGTATGAGCTTCATCGATAACAATAAATTTCCAGTTATCCGCATATTTTCCATCAAAAAAAACATTATCTGCTGGACGAAGCATTAGATACTCGAGCATTGCATAATTTGTCAGTAAAATGTGGGGAGGATTTTTCTTCATTTCCTCTCTGGATATCCGCTCATTGGGCAGAGGTTCGGTTTTATACATTTTTATAAACTTCTCTTCCGCACTTTTTCGAGATTCTTCGGTTTCACCAGTATAGCGTCCAAAACTTATGTCTGGATAATTTTTTAAAATCTTCCGCATTCTTTTTAGTTGATCGTTAGCCAGAGCATTCATTGGGTAAAGAAGAAGAGCCCTCACCCCGGGTGTCAACTCAGATTTTTCCTTCTGCCTGAAGAGATAATTCAGGATTGGAATCATAAAAGACTCAGTTTTTCCGCTACCAGTACCAGTAGCAACTACAATGTTCTGATTTTCCAGAACTGTTTTAAGGATCGCAGATTCTTGATGCTTATATAGAAGCCGATTTAAAGGAAGAGTCTCAGTATTTAGCCTTTTGAACTCACCGGATAAAACTTCTTCATCAATTAATTCTTCAATCGTTTTTCCACTTTCAAACGGGGGGGTAATTTCAAGTATAGGGCCTTTTACAAACTTATCGGGACTTAACTCCACAAGGAACTGCTTGTTCAAATCCGAATCAAGAAGGTTAAATGAGGTAGATAAATATGCACTGTATCTTTTCGTAATAGCCCTGGTAGCTTCAATTGGATCAAGAGACATTTTCAAAGCACCTTGAGAATATCAATTATGTTGTCTGATTCTTCATAACCCAACGATTCAATTTTCATTATCAATTCATCTGTTAGCTTGAAGTCAACTTTTTTCATGTAGTTAATAACTTTTGGAACAAGAGAACTACCTGAAACATACCGATATTTTTTTTTCACTATCAACTTTAATGAAATCAACATTATTACGAGGTCTTCATCTTTGAGGGATTCTTTTCGCCTTAATATACCATCAAATAAAAAAGGAACATGGAAACAATCTATATCATTAAATTTGTTATCATTTTTTAAAAGATGATAAAAAACTTTTATCGCTTCACTACACTTATGGTTATAAATTAATCCGTTGTTTATTTTTTGAATCCAGACATTGCCTACACTCGAAGATTTTGGAACTTTTCGGTAAAGATCTATAGCTTCAATATAATTGCCAGATTCAAATTCCCTGTTCCCCTGCTCAAGTAGCTAAACCTCTACAA